>JACCVN010000402.1 GCA_013698165.1 Parachlamydiaceae bacterium
TTTCAAATCCAGGAACATTGAAAAATCATCTATGTACTGCTCATCAAGCAGCAACCGCTTTGGATATGTAACATTACTCCTTCCAGACACTTGCCAAAGGCCTGTAATTCCGGGACGTACTGAAAGGATTTTTTCAGCTTTCTGACCAAAATGCTCTATAACTTCATCTATGACAACAGGTCTGGGGCCCACAACACTTAGATCGCCTTTAAGGACATTCCAAAATTGAGGGAGCTCATCAAGCGATGTCTTGCGCAAAAATGTGCCTAACAAAGTAACTCGAGGATCATTTTTCAATTTCCTATTCAATAACCATTCGTCATGCAATTGAGGATTTGATGATACAAGTTCCCGCTGACAAGCCTCTGCATTCGGTATCATTGTACGGAACTTATAACAACGAAATAACTTGCCACCACGTCCCACACGCTCTTGAGAATAAAAGACTGGTCCGATCGAAGTCAACTTTATGGCAATTGCTAAAAGAAGAAAAGCCGGCATTCCCAAAATTAAAATTAAAGCACTAAAGATGATGTCGAAAAAACGTTTTACAGGCCTATGCTTGACAGCAGTAGAAAATACCATTGATAGTTCATGGGCCTTCTGAATAGGCATAGAATTGTTATAAAATTCAAAACACTTCTCAGAGTCGCTGCAAAGGGTAAAATTGCAATCAGAAGAACAGACTTTTTGACTCATTATAAGATACCTTTCTATAATCCAGGAAACAGCAATTGTATGGACAGATTCAGGAATAATGCATTTTGGGCAATGTTGAGTATTATGCTTCAGGGATTAAGAATTGCAAGAAAAAAACAGGCAGTCAACGGCATTTATTTTTTTGAAATACAGATTTCGAGCGCATGTTAATAATTGTTGCAAAATTCATAATTGTAAAAAATAATCGAAAAAAAAAAGACATAGACTTGCACAAAAACCTAAACATTATTCTTTTCATTAAATATTCTATTTTTAAAAAAAACAAGAAAAAATAAGGCTGGTCATTGATAACCAAAGACTTAAAAACTACACATTTATCGTCATGAAAAAAAAAGTTAGTGACAAACAAAATTTTGTTGTCAAATTTTGCTGTTTTGAATACCTTGATGCTAAATCCTTATCAAACAAGAGGTACTATGAAAGCTAAAATCGCTAAAATGTCTATTGCTATTGCTTCTGCGGCACTTTCCCTTACAGGATTGTTAAGTGCAGACGTATCCAGCATTCAAGTTGGCACTGGTTACCGCCAGGATTCTCTAACATCAGTTGTTAGACAACGCAGTAATATAAACCCAAGACACAAAACAAATCTACACTTTAGAGATGTTGAGATTGTTCTTCTAGGCATAAAAGCAAAAAGCACATTTGGTTGCTGCGACACATATGTCAGAGCCGATTTCGATTACGGTTGGGTTCTTGATGGAAAACTACGTGAAAAATTGAGCAGAAAAGATCGACACCAAGAAAGTGAATTATGTCATAATGGTTTTGAGGAATCTGGTCATTTTCATGATATCCTAAGCCGCAATGACATAAGCACAAAAAGTTTTGTCTGGGATTTAGATGTTGCGTTTATCTATCCAACAAGATTCGGCTGCGATGATAATTGGACGTTTGGTCCAGGAATCGGTTTTGCTGTGAACCGTCAGCAATTCCATGGAAAAGATAGACGTTTCCATGACCGTGAGTCCTCTTATTCATGTGAAAACAGTAATAACGAAGGAAACAGTATTAACGAATGCAGCAGCAGCAGCAGCAGCTCTTCGTGCAGCAGCGACTCTAGTAGCGATCGACATCACCACCACAACCGCACCAGCTGGTGGGGTCCTTGGCTCGGCTTTGACTTCGCTTACAATTCCTGCGATAGCTGGAATTTATATGGCGAATTTGAATTCCACTTTGGACGTGTACGCCATAGCAGAGGAGCACACCGTTGTGATGATTCCGATTTCAGAGATAGCTACAATAATACAAGATCTTTCTGGGGTCCATCCATTAAAGTTGGAACTACTTACACACTTTGCGAAAACTGGTACTTGGATGGTAGCATTTACTATTCGAGATTCTTCACTGTCAACTCAAATAGAGATGACATTAGATGGGCAACTGCCAACATTCGCTTAGATATCGGCTACACTTTCTAATTTGGTGATTCTCACCTAAAGAAAGTATTTGCTGCCTTGATGGGCAAGATAACCTGCCGGCAAAAAAAGTAATAGTGTATCACTGTTAGTTTTAATGTCAGCTAAATTATCTTGCCCATTTTCATTTATTTTCAACTGTTCTCTAGACAAAAAATCTGCTATATAGTATAAGTGGCGAAAGTATCAGCCAAGTCGTACCCAACGTTTAGGAAATAGGAAATTACTATGACGATCATTTCATTGCCTTTTATCAGAGCCTTTTTTTTACTCATCTCCATCCTATTTTTTACCACTTACGTTATTTCAATTAATGGCACCAGCTTTGGATCCATTACCATTGGGATTATTTCTGGCCTAATATTTGGAGCGTTACTGATTGGCATCGAATTCCTTTTCAAGAGAATTAATTTGCGCACGTTCAATTTGATTATTTTAGGACTTTTTTTTGGTTATCTTATGGGAGAAGCAATTATGCTACTCATTAACACAATATTAAATGTCACTCCAATTGCTTTGAAACCTGAAACTATGACTCTTACCAAAATTATTGTCTATCTTTTCTCTATTTATTTTGGAACGACAATGGCCATTAGAGCCAGTGATGAAATTAGTCTTAGCATTCCTTTTGTAAAATTTCAACCTACAGACCAGAAGAAAAAAGATTTGCTTTGCGACCTTTCCGCTCTTTCAGATGCCAGAGTTATTGATCTTGCAACTTCCGGTTTATTAGATAATCATCTGATCATTCCTAGGTTTCTTGTTAAAGAAATAAACAATATGAATGAAAATGGTGATGAAGCTGGAAAATCTAAAGCCCGAAGAGCTTTAGAAGCCATAAAAAAACTTGAATCCCTTCCAACCTTAAATCTTCGATATTCAGATACCGATTTTGTAGAAAGTAAAGAATCTCTTCCAAAACTATTTCATCTTGCTAGAATGCTAGATGCAAGTATTCTTACTGCTGACTTAAATAGAATTCAACAATCGACATCTGAAGGCATAAGAATAATTAATATTCATAGCCTTTCAAATGCTCTTAAGCCAATTACGCAAAATGGTGAATTACTTAACATTAAAATCCAACGTTATGGGAAAGAACCACGACAAGGTGTTGGATATCTCGATGATGGCACCATGGTAGTTGTTAATGGGGGCGCAGAATATATTGGAGAAACGATCAAAGCCCAAGTATTATCTGTTAAACATACTTCTTCAGGAAGAATGATCTTCTGTAATACCACAGAAGAGCAGCTAGCTAGTATGAACGAGATGTCGTTACTGTCATCAAACGAAATGGATAATGGCAGTAAAAACTATTTCACCCTCTAATTGATCTTTCCCCTATTGGGCATAATCACATAGACACACATAGATGCAAATGGACAATTGATTTTAGTTATAGGAGCAAGCACAAGCCCGCTCCTGAAACTAAAATCAATTGTCCATTTGCATTTATTTACCTTCGTCACTGGTGTAAGCCATTTGTATAATTAACACAAAATGAAATCCGGGAATGCGGCAGTATCATATAGCCACTGGCTAAAGTATTGAATTTATGCAGTAAATATCGGGTAAAATCATAAAAACATCTAAGTTAATTATTGCATTGAGATATGCCCAATAAATTCACATGAAGGAATCTGTCAATAACTGCATAAAATTTACACCTTCGCTTGAGGTGTACGCCATTAGTGTGATTAACACAAAATAAAAGCCGCGAATGCTGTAGCACTATAGCCACTTGCATAAGCTTTATCATTACACCATTTTTTTAAATCAAAATTTGCATTTAAAGAGAAGAAGCCTTGTCAGGGTTATGAGGGCTTTTTTTGCAAACCCGTAGCTAGTACACTGTCAAGGTAGAATTTTCGACTATTTCTAGCGTGAAAGCTCCCGTGGTGTGTCGATCATAAAAGGGGTTGTATTAGTCAATACAGCCCCTTTTATGATCGGCAAACCATGGGGCTTTGACGCAGAAATATCCGAAAATACTACCTTGACAGTGTACTAGCTACGGGTTTGCAAAAAAAGCCCTCATAACCCTGACAAGGCTTCTTCTCTTTAAATGCAAATTTTGATTTAAA
>JACCVN010000421.1 GCA_013698165.1 Parachlamydiaceae bacterium
TAGAAGAAATAGCAAATAATTTCAAAGATTTAAAAGAAGCCTTCGAAAAGAATATCGCAGAAATTGGTGAAGACAATGTAACTACCAATAAATACTTACAAAAAGCCTTTTCTGGAGACCTCAAAGATCAAAAGCAAAAATTGAGAAACATTGCGGCAGAAGTAGAAATTCTTTTTACTCCTCATGCGTGCAAAACCGATAACAAAGAAGTCATTGACTTGCGAGATTATATGTTCAAGCTTTGGAACCAAGTTTACGTAGAAGGGCACGAGCTAGAACAAGCGAATATTCAATGGAAAAAAACAATTGGATCTATCGAACTGGAATCAGACTTGAAAAAAACTCAGAACAAGTACGCTGAGAAGGAAGAACTTAAAGCCCTCTCAGAAATGCGTTCACTCCCTGGTGTAGTGCCCACTACATTTGGTTATAAAGTTGACACTCATCAGTTGGGCACATTTGAAGCATTCCTGACGAAGGTAAGGAATAAATTTGACGAAATCACCGACGTTGCACTTGAGCAGGAAAAGAAGATTATCAAGTTCCATGGAACATTTAAGCATATAGAAGATCGAAGTGTAGGAGCTAAGAAATTAGCTTTAGCCGATATTAAACAGGCGAATGAAAATGCACTTCAGATTACTCAAATCCGTACAAAATATAACGCTAAACTGCAAGAAGTTTATTCTAGATCTGTTGCAAGTTGGCAAGAACTTTGCAAAGTACAAGAAATTGTTCATGCTCGAGTAGCAGTGCTTAATTATGGATGGGATGTAGATATAAATAAAAAGTTCCCATATAACGGCGTTATGGACGATGCTAAAAAATTGAAGTACCAGCCTATAGAAGTATTTTAATTTCTTTGGCAATTCACCGTAATTCGTAATTCTTGATGACTGCGAGATTTTTACTTTCAGGATTTTGTAAATCCTTGTAAGAAAAAATTTCGCAGTCATTTCTTTTGTCAAAAATAATCCTCCACTACTATACTCTACACCTTAGTACTACACGCAACCTTTTACAAAACACCTTTTCCATGACAAATTCCAGCAATAAACCTGCTAGTTCAAATATTTTTGTTCAGACGATCGACCTAAAGCTGGCTGCCAAAATGGTGGCAGACCTAAAGGAGCAGGGATTTGAGCTCACAGCCCCGCTGTACACAGTTTTTGCTGCTAAGAAAAAGGGAGTTTCCTGCACCTTATATCAGTCTGGAAAGCTGACAGTGCAAGGTAAAGAGATGTCTGAATTCGTAGAATTTTATCTGGAACCAAAAATTCTTGGCACCTTTAGCCATACGTATGAAACATTAAACATCGATCTAACGGCACGTATCGGCATTGATGAATCAGGCAAAGGAGATTATTTTGGACCTCTTTGCGTTGCAGGCGTCTATGCCAACGACCAAAATATTGGGAAACTCAAGTCCATTGGAGTAAAAGATTCCAAGTTGATGAACGATAAAACGATTCTTGCGACAGCTCAAGATATTCGTAAAGAATTTGCCCATCATGTTGTCAGGATCAATCCCCTCAAATACAATGAACTTTACGCCCAGTTCAACAATTTGAACCATCTCCTTGCCTGGGGACATGCAACAACTATTGAGCAGCTCGTTTTAAAAACAGAATGCCGCAATGTGATCATCGATCAGTTTGCCAGTGAACAAACAGTCATTCGAGCCTTAAAACGCAAAAAATTGGAAGTCGAACTCACTCAAAGGCATCGCGCTGAAACTGATCTTGTTGTCGCGGCGGCCTCAATCCTTGCGCGGGAAGCATTTCTTCGAGGACTGAAGGACCTCAGTGAGCAGTACGGGATCCTTTTGCCAAAGGGCGCTTCACAACTTATCGTCAAAGTCGGAAAAAGTTTTGTTAGTAAATATGGAGCGGCAGCTTTAGGAAATGTGGGCAAGCTGCATTTTAAAACCACTCAGCAAATCATTTAAAAAGTATGGTCTTATGAACAAACGTGCACTTTTGTATTTGGCGATCACAACTTCACTTCTTGCATTTCTTCTATTTGCCATTTCTATTTCCGTACCTGCTCAATCGGATGCATCAAAGAAGCGTTTAGATTACAACCATGTTAGAGGAAGCGCTATAGAACACGCTGGCCATATTTACACTTTAAATTTTGAGCAACAAAATGCGCTCATCAACTATATCAATGAAGCTGAAGCCATAGATACAGCTACACACTCCCCTGCGCCTGCCGGCAATTCCAAGATCATCGTCTACCGCTTTGGTGCTGCCGACATCCTCATAACATCCATTGGCTACATCGATGATAACCTCCTATTTAGTGCTCCAGATTGGAACGAAGGTAAGCCACTGCTGGATAAAAGCGAAGGCCAACTAAAATTGTTACTTGGAAATGCTTATGATGGGTAATGTTGACCAGTAAAAAAAATGTACTTAATCGAACCATACCAACCCTATCAAAAATATGTTAAAAGAACTTAGAATTTTCAATATCATTCTCATTGAAAACGCGGCGATAGCCTTTCAGAAAGGCTTAAACGTCATAACCGGTGAAACGGGATCCGGAAAGTCCGCCATCATGCACGCCCTAAGCTTTATCGCGGGTGCCCGCGGCGATAGCGGTCTTATACGCAAGGGCTGCGAGAAAGGCGCCGTTGAAGCCGCTTTTGAAATCGACAAACATTCTCACATTCTCGAAATTCTGGAAGCTTCAGGGATCGAACATGAAGCAGGCAACGATTTAATTGTCAGAAGAGAAATAGGCCTCAGTGGTAAAGGCCGCGCCTTTATAAACAACCAAATGGTACAGATCTCACTTTTAAAAAGGATTGGAGAGTCACTCCTAGGCATTGTCGGCCAACACGCCAACCAACATCTTCAGTCTACTGCCCATCAGAGACAGCTTGTTAACACTTTTGGAGATCTTGAAACCGCAACGCTGCAATTTGAAGCCGCATGGACCGAAGAAAATGAACTTCGAAAGCAGCTAATAGAACTCACTAATAACGAAGCCAAACGCCTGCGGGATATCGAGGTCTGCCTTAGAGAGCTCAATGAAATCGAGGAGGCCAATATAAAAGAAGGAGAAGATGAAGAGTTGTTTGCTGAGTACTCCAGGTTGACCAACAGTGAAGAGATCGCCCAAAAAGCTGACATTCTAATCTCAGGATTAATCGGAGAAAAGCAATCCATCCTGCCGGTACTCAATCGCCAAAAGAAAATACTGGAAGATTTGTCAGCCCTTGACCCATCTTTAATAGAGGCTGCTGAGGCCCACGCCAGTGCATTATTGGAGCTGGAAGAAGTGGCACATTCTTTAAAGTCATATCAGAGTCGCTTAGAATACAATCCGGAAAAAACATTGGAGATCAATGAGCGCTTAAGCTTGATTAACGCTCTCAAGCGCAGATATGGAACAACAATTGATGAAATTAGAAATTATCGTACTCAGGTATCGGAAAAATTAAATCGACTTGAAAATGCGGATATCACCATAGAAAATTTAAAAGAACAGATCGAAGCAATAATTGATAAAAACAATCATTTAGCTTCTTCCTTAACCGTTCAACGCAAAGCTGTCTCTTTAAAATTCGAAAAGGCTATTGTCAAAGAATTGCGTGCTTTGAATATGCCCAAAGTTGAATTTCAAATTGAGATCACTCCGCAAAAACGCGACCGTAGTGGAGATGACGCATTGGAATTTTATCTTTTGCCTAATCTTGGCGAGCATAAAATTCCGCTAAAAAACTGCGCGAGTGGAGGCGAGCTGTCAAGAATGCTTTTAGCCCTGCACACTATACTGGCAGGAAAAGAAAAAACACCTACTCTGGTATTTGATGAGATAGATGCAAATATCGGCGGCGAAACCGCCTCTGTTGTCGGGGAAAAACTCAAAGAAATCGAACGCAAGCAACAGATCATCTGCATTACACACTTTCCTCAAGTTGCCCGCCAAGCGAGCCTCCACCTCCAGATTTCTAAAGGTGAGAAACGCGGGCGTACGGTCACAACAGTTAAGATCATTGATGATGACCAAAGGCATCAAGAACTTGCAAGAATGTTGGGCGGGGATCTCAGTTCGTACGCGATACGATAAGAAAAAGGGATATCTGTTGACGCCATTGTAGTTTTGCTGTAAAAACAGACTTTAATTTAACGAAAAGCACTTGTTCATGTTTTGAATAAGGCAACACAAGCATCTCTGGAGTCAACAGTGAGAAAACTAACATTTTTAATTTTAAGCGGACTTATACCATTTTGTGGAACCTTGCAAGCTGACGATGACGCAATCATTGACAACCGAAACACTTCTGCAGAAACAAATCAGGCTGCGGATAATGAAGATCAAGGGATCTTTAACGTTTCTGTTAAGGCCGACTGGATTCAAAAAGCAAAAATTGATAAGAGAGGGTTCCCTCACAACCATTTGAAATTTGGGCAAGCAAATATCGAAGGTACAGCGGTTGTCTATTACAATCCACAATACAAAGAAGGCCTTGCTCTTGGTGTTGGGTATGACCAAGTTTATTTTAATTGGAATGACAACTTTTACTTTAACCAAAAGAAATTCAATCAAGTCACATTCGCACTTTCTGCTTTCTCCGCACGCGTTTGTGACTGGTTATGGCAGGCTCAGATAGCTGTGAACTGTGATGCGAAACGCTGGAACTTTTCAGAATACACCAATTACGATTTTTTTCTCTGGGGACGTTATGAATTTTGTTACAATATTAACTTCCATGCCGGATTCTACGCTCAAACAGGTATGAAAATTGATCATATCTATCCCGTCCTTGGATTTGATTGGAAGATTAATGACCAATGGAAATTAAATGCTGTCTATCCTTTCAATATGTCTTTAGTCTACTCCTACTCAGAAAATTGGTCTGCAGCCTTAGCTATCAGGCTTTTTAACGTACGTTACAGAACAGGAAAGCATGAACACTTGGAAAAAGGACTTTTTCAGTACCGAAATAGTGGCCTGGAGTTAGCCATCAACTACGACGATAAAAAGTATTCTGGAAACGTCCATGCCGGCTGTACTGGCGGTGGGGAATTTGTGATTTCCAACAAGAACAACAAACACAAACACCATTTTAACCTGGATGCTGCGCCCTACATTGGTGGCGAAATAGCAATGAAATTCTAAGCCTAGAGCATGACACCTGCTGCCTCTCGCAGCAGGTGTCAACAAAGCAAAGAGGCGTCATGCACGCTTCGCTGGCTCCTGATGCGAGACCCAGACTACACTCAGTGCGAAACGCCTCTTTCTTTTTACGAATCCAACGTGTATCCCATAAAGCTTATTCTATAAATATGGGGATATTGCAAAACATATTACATTTAATTAAAAAGTTATCTATTAAACATGGCAAATCGCCTGCATTCCACACTTGATTAAAACGTCAAATTGTGTTATTTTATAAAAACTAAATAATATCAATTATAGTGAATATAAAATGAATACATTCGAAGAAATGATCCACAATGTTTCTATACGCCATCACAACCACATAGTAAAAACTTGCCAGCCGCTTGTCGATCATTTTGGTGTAAGTAACTTTTCATATACTAAAATCACCAATTCTGGATGTTTCTATACC
>JACCVN010000427.1 GCA_013698165.1 Parachlamydiaceae bacterium
GGCTAGCAGTTGTTTGATGGCAGCGGCTTCAAGACCAGCTCTCGGTGGATCTACCAGGACGATGTCCGGTTTCGGCAAATATTCGCCTTTATAAGGTTGGCCCAAAACTTTGCCGACAGAGCCATCAATGATTGTGACGTTTGTAAATCCATTTAAAGCGGCATTAGCGCGAGCATCCAAGACTGCTTCCGGTGAAATCTCAATTCCTATAATCTGTTTAGCATGTTTGGCAAGGCATATACCTAGCGTGCCGGTACCACAATAAAGATCATAAATAATTGAATTCGGTTCAATTTCAGCCAACTGCAAAACCTTTGAATATAGCTGTTCGGCCTGAAGTGTGTTTGGTTGAAAAAAAGCCGCAGGACTGATCTTAAAGGTGAGTTCGTCAGCAATGGCGTCAGGATGTGATTTGACATACAACACTTCTTTGATCGTGTCCGGTCCCTCAAGATGCATTTCAAAAAATGTTGTAGCTGTGCCCTTTGCAATTTGTTGTATTCGCAAGAAGATACTCAGCTTTCCCGACCCGCTGTCAATGCCTGCAGCGTTTTTGACACTTTCTAGAAAAGAGGCAATTTGTCCCTTGTGAAGAGCATAGTCATGATTGCCCGAAACGGTAAGCACGACCATTCTGTCGCCTGTGCGGAAACCTTCTCTCAGCATGAGTGTACGGAGCGATCCCTGATTTTTTGAAGGGTGATACGCTTCCAATGTTGAATCTTCCCACCAAGCTCTAACAGCCCTTAAGGTGTCAATCTGCCAGTTGTGAACAAGGTGGCATTCAGTAAGATTGAGCACTTTTCCACGGCTAGAGTCCATGATGAGCCCTAAGAATTTATCTCCCGCAATATTTGCCGAAAAAGAAAATTCCATTTTATTGCGGTATTCCCACGCTTGTTCACAAGGTAGGATAGGGTAGAATTTTACACCAGGAGTGATCAGTAATCCAAAACAGCGCTGCACATAAAGCTCTTTATTTTTGAGCTGCAAGGCATAAGGCAGATGCTGCCATCGGCAACCCCCACAAATTCCAAAGTGGATACAGCGGGCTTCAATCCTATCTGGTGATGGAGATAAAATCTGGACCAGCGCACAGTGCTGCACTCCCGCTTTCTTTTTCAAAACTTTGACTTGCGCGCGATCCCCCGGCATTGTAAATGGCACATCCAAAACCCATGGGTCACCTTCTGGGTTAGGGTTATTACAGCGTCCCAGTCCATTGCCCTTTGCTGTATATTCAGTGATATCAATATCGACAATGCGGTAGGGTTTTTGTTTGCTCATCAGAGATTTCTTTTTTTTGTTTTTTAAACTTTCTACAGGGAGTTTAATCCAGTCGAGACAAAAATTCCATCACAAAGAATAACTCCAAATTTTCAGTTAAAATTTTACACAGTAAAATTGGAATTTAAAACATTTTTGTTAGGCGCTACCGTGCATAGGCTGGAGTTTCACAAATCATTGCTTTGAAAAGTTTAAGTAGTATGAACAGCACTCCTTCTTTTCCTTTTGTCTTGAATTATTTAAGATATTAAGTTATTATTGATGGTTTAGTTGACGTTAATATTAGCATTGTAAAATTATTTTATAATAAACAAGGATGTCCAATGAGTTTTAAAAGAATTTCTAGATTTATGTTGCCTATATTTTTATCCTGCTCTCTAAGTGTAATTGCCCTCGAAAATTCGGTCATCCCAAAAATTGAACAAATGGAAAATATTGAAAACTTATTGCCAGTGAAATATTCACAGAATCAGTTTCTAGAGATAGCCACAACTCTCGGTCACAAACACGAAAAAATACGCATCGTCTCTTACAACACGCTTTTTAACATTTTCGATCAAAACTTAGATGAAATAAATCGTTGGCCACAGCGTCTTCCACGTATTGTGGAACTACTGGATGAAATGCAGCCGGATATTATTGGCATTCAGGAACTCTATACCGACCAATCTATTGATCTTTTGGCTCATATAGGAAATACCTATTCTTTCTATTCTACAGGCTACGAAAATTCAGAGCTTAATGTCATCTTTTATCGGACAGATCGTTTTGAAGTCGTCGATAGTTATATTTGGAATATGGGCGATGTAGAAGAAGAGCAGATAAACCGAGCTTTGACCATGCTGAAACTTGAAGATCTGACTACCGGAAAATGTGTAGCGGTATTCAATGCTCACTTAGCTTTTGGTAAAATTGATAAAAGAGAATCTCAAGCGAGATTTATTGCAAAATGTATCGAGCCCATTGCCGCCCAAATGCCTGTCGTGTTGACTGGCGATTTAAACACTTTTCCAAATCGACCAGACATGGAAAAGTTTCCCTTTTATGACGGAGATTATATTCATCGTATTCTTACCCAAGGGGCTTTAAAAGATTCCAAAGAAATGTCAGTTTTAGGGCACCTTGGA
>JACCVN010000433.1 GCA_013698165.1 Parachlamydiaceae bacterium
TTGAGCTCATCGAAAAGGACCGATATTAAACCTTGTCCTAAGCCCGAATGCGGTGGCAGCAAACGTTTGTTGTCGCCGCCCTCTCTCTGTGTTCTCTGTGGTCTCTGTGGTAGTAATTATGTGCTCCATATTATCTTAGGAATTTTCATATGAGCACGACTAGGGAAAACAAATATTATTACCACAGAGGCCACAGAGAAAGGGCGGCGATAACAAACGTTTGCTGCCGTCGCATTCGGGCTTAGGACAAGGTTTAATATCGGTCCTTTTCGATGAGCTCAATGCGAAAGCTTTCGCGTTGCCCAAATTCTCAGATTCAGCTATGTCGATTATATTTATCCTCAATTATGCGATTTCTTCTCAAGAGATCTTTATATAAATTAACATTATAGAGCAAAATTAACCATAGTGAGCTTTGGATTTAAATTAACTACTGAAAGAGAAGATTACATTTAAGGTAAGAATGGCTACCCAAAAAACTGATGAGATTCTCGAGACTATTGCGGCATATGTTTGCAAAGACATTTCTTTTAGCGCGGAAGCCATGCAAACCGCAAGCGCCTGTTTAGCAGATGCTCTCGGTTGTGGAATTCTAGCCTTAAAATTTCCTGCCTGCAAAAAGCTTTTGGGTCCAATAGTTCCAGGGACAATTGTTCCAAATGGATGCTGCATTCCAGGCACTGGGGATATTTTAGATCCCATTAGAGGCGCTTTCAATTTTGGGACGATGATCCGCTGGCTTGATTTTAATGACACATGGCTTGCGGCAGAATGGGGGCACCCTTCAGACAATATTGGCGGTCTATTGCCTCTATTAGATTATTTAAGCCGTAAGAATCGGGCAGAACGCATTGCTGTTTTTACTTGCCGTGACCTTTTAATTGCCATGATCAAAGCCTATGAGATCCAAGGCGTTCTAGCCTTAAAAAACAGTTTTAATGAAAGAGGGCTTGATCACGTTATATTGGTAAAAGTCGCTACTGCAGCTGTTGCTGCAGGTCTTTTGGGAGGGAATTATTCTCAAGTTATTGATGCAATTTCTAATGCATGGATCGATTTAGGGCCTTTAAGAACCTATCGACACTCCCCCAACACTGGATCACGCAAATCTTGGGCTGCCGGCGATGCCACCAGCCGTGGTGTGCAGCTAGCCATGATGGTCATGCAAGGCGAAATGGGCTATCCATTAGCTTTAAGTACTGACAAATGGGGCTTTTACGACGTGATATTTGAAGGGGTCCCTCTTACCATCAATCAGCCTTTAGGATCTTATGTCATGGAAAATATCCTGTTTAAAGTCGCTTTTCCAGCAGAATTTCATGCCCAAACGGCTGTTGAAGCAGCCTTTGAACTCCATCATTTGCTCAAAGGCAGGCTCGAAGATATTAAGTCGATTAATATTTCAACGCATGCAGCTGCCATCCGAATTATCGACAAAAAGGGCGAGCTCAAAAATCCAGCAGACAGAGATCATTGCTTACAATATATGGTGGCTATCGGAATTCTGTACGGAACCCTAACAGCCCACCACTATGAAGATCGTGCAGCCATCGATCCACGTATCGATAGGCTAAGAGCTAAGATGACAGTTACAGAGTACCCATCCTACAGCGTGGATTATTTAGATCCGGCAAAACGCTCCATTGCCAATTCAATCTTAATTCAGTTTCAAAATGGGTCTTCTTTAGGTCCTATTGCAATTGAATATCCCTTAGGGCATCGCCGCAGGCGAAAAGAAGGCCTTCCCTTATTATTCAATAAATTTGAAGAGAATGTAGGAACTCTCCTACCACTTGGAAGGGTAAAACAATTGTTAGCTCTTTTTCAAAATCAAAAAAAACTTGAAGCAATGACGATTCCGACATTTGTGGAACAATTTATCGTTAATTCCTCTTCCCTATAAAGATTTTTACTGACTATTTTTGTAGATTATTTTTGATGTTGTCGCTTCATCTTTCACAGATGAGTGTTGGCACAAAAACCAAAAACAGCAAACGTGCAACCTCAAAATTTACATGCTGCATACTTTACATATGTTCTGAAGGGTTAAATAAATTCCACTTGTTCACAATTTACTTCCACACTTTCTCTCAAAATTGTTTAATGTGACAAAAATTAAGTTTTGCCAGTTCAGGGAGTAGCTAGACCCACTTAGAATGCTTAAATTATTTGACCAATAAATTTAAGAATTATCCAAAAGTCGCATTTTTCGAAAAAATGCCTCCAAAAATATGCAAAAACGACCCCAAAATAAATAAATTTTCTTTTTTTTCAAAAATTCATTTCGTTCTTAGAGTACTCTAAGAGGCGGTTTTAAAAAAATTATTTTATATAGATGCATACCAATTTAAAACTTTTAGAGAAAAAAAAGGTTGGCAAAAAACCCGATGTGATTAAGAATAGGGTTCTACAGGCATTCAAAGAGGATAAATTTTGTTGAGTGTTTTGTAGAGATTAACTTTCCTGCAAAGAGTTAATTAGTTTTTTAAACTCACAACCAGGAGAATATTATGACAAGTTTGAAAAAAGCTTTTTCAAGCCTCTTATTACTATTGGTCGTATGCCAAGCTGCACCATCTTTTGCTGATCAACCCACAAACTTTCCTGTTTACCAGAGTGTTATAGCCGATATTAATGTTGGTTTGGAAGGTACACTATTTGCTGGGACTATCAAATTGGAAAATGGCTGCTTAATGCGTATCGTGGATTATAAAACGCGTGATGACAATGTCATGAATACATGGCAAGCAGGCGATGTTCTAGAATTTAAATCGCATGTAATCGACGATGCTCTAATTTTGTCTGCTAAAAGACTATACAGACCAAAAGAAGAAACTGTTGAACCATTATTAATTTATGATGTCGTTAATTCTTCTGAGGCTACTCTTAAGATTGAAGAAGTCAATGATAACGGTGCATTTGTTAAATTATCAAACAACTCTGTTTGGGAATTTAGCTGGCTCAATCGCTATTCTACAAAGCATTGGAAAGCTGGGGAACGTGTTATAGTTGATGGAAACGGAGATAAAAATATCTATAGTTTCATCAATTTGGATGCTCCGGTATCTAAAAATGTCTCTAGTGCACAAGCAAGTTTGATTAGACAATAATTCTCCTTATGAGAAACCACACTCTTATTGGCAAAAACTTTAGGAGCGTCTTGTAGGGCACTTAGAATTTATTCTAGGTGCCCATATTTTTTTACGATTACTTTTCAAAAATCTGAAATCGTTTTCATGTTGCATTGGTTCTCACCTTCCATTTTTTCCCCAGTTCAGTTTTTTACCGAAGCCTATAGTACTTTCTCCTAAGCCATAAATGCGCCGACACCTTTAATCACAGGCGTAAGCCTTATCATTACCTAAATTTTTAAAATCCTAAGAATGGATAAAAGAGAAGAACCCCCTTGTCAGAGTTGTGAGGGCTTTATCTGCATACCCCTTGCCGCGAATGCGGCATAGGCGTCAAGCTAACATAAAGAACTTCCGAGCCGCGTATGCGGCGGCAGCATATAGCCACACGCGTTAGCGTGTGGTTGAAATCGAATTCGCGGCTCACTTTATCACTTGGTCTACCACACGCTTATGCGTATGGCTACATGCTTTCGCCGCATTCGCGGCTAAGGGTTCATTTGTGCAATATATTTCGCAATACATTACCTTAAATAGGTTATACC
>JACCVN010000454.1 GCA_013698165.1 Parachlamydiaceae bacterium
ACGATAAGCATTGGTCCTCCTATTCGACCCAACAATTAATAGATGAGGTGCGTTTCGTTGCATTAGGTTTGTATGAGATAGGGGTTCGGTCAGGTGAAATGATTGGGTTGTTGGCTGCCCCTTCATCAGAATGGGTAATTATTGATCTGGCAATTATGTCGTCGGGGGCTGTCACAGTGCCTTTATTTGCTAACATTTCCGATGAAAATTTTCTTTTTGAAGTCATGCAGACGGAAATGAAAACAGTGATTGTTTCAGGCAAAGAACAATGGGACATGTATTCGAAACATGGCTATCATTTTAATAAAATTATCACGTTTGATGTCGAAACCTGTGATAAATGCATTTCATATAAATCACTATTACTGCGCGGTAAGCAGCTCGATGCAGAAAAACCGACCCTGTACTCTGAGATAACGGGTAAAGTCTCTCCGGACACGTTGGCAACTATTATTTATACTAGCGGCACCGGAGGAATACCTAAAGGTGTTGAACTTACTCACTTTAATATTGTTTCACTTTTTGATTTTGAAGGCTTCAACTGGGATCCCCCTACAGATAGTTATTTAAGCATTTTGCCCTTAGCGCATGTTTTTGGACGTTGTTTTAATTTATTAATGATCTGTTGGGGGATAAGCGTTTATTACCTTAATGATATCAAAGGCATGTCTGCACAATGCGCTGAAATTCATCCGACAATACTTGTGGTTGTCCCCCGATTATTGGAAAAAATGTATGCCAAAATGCTCGCAAAAGTTGAACATGCCGGGGGGATGAAGCGTCCCCTAGGCCTTTGGGCATTTGAATTGGCTAATCAGGAGCAGGATAGCTTTTATAAAACCCTCATGCATCCAATAGCTGATAAAATTGTATATTCAGCCTTAAGATCTGCTCTTGGAAGTAAAGTTCGCATCCTCATCAGTGGAGGAGCTGCTTTAAATCCCCATTTATGCCACTTTTTTATCCACGTGGGCATTCCTGTTTTTGAAGGCTGGGGTCTTACAGAAGCTTCCACGGTGTGTGTAAATACTCTGAAACATCGGAAAGTTGGTTCCGTGGGACAGCCGATCAGGAGAAATGAAGTCAAAACCTCCGCGGAAAATGAGCTTCTTGTGCGTGCCCCTATAGTTATGCGTGGCTATTATAAAAATCCTGAGTATTCCGCAAAAGTTCTCGATAGTGAGGGTTGGCTGCATACTGGAGATAAGGGGTACATTGATAAAGACGGCTTCGTTTTTATTCAAGGTAGACTTAAGGAAATGCTTAAAACCTCTACAGGTGAATATATTGCGCCAGTTCCCATAGAGCAAGCTTTATGCAAAGTGCCCTTAATCGATATGGCCTTAGTCGTTGGAGATAATAGAAAATTTGCCTCATGTTTACTGTTCCCCGATCAAGAGGTTTTAAATAGTCTTAGAACTCTTCATGGCGCCCAAGACATGCCCTTTGAAAAATTTGTCAATGGAGAGTTCATTACCGGAGAAATAAAGAATCTCTTAAATAACCTCAATATGAATCTAAACCATTGGGAACAGCTTCATAATTTCCGCATTGTTTTAGCCCCCTTAACAGTGGAATCCGGAGACCTGACGCCTTCGATGAAAATTCGACGTGAAATTATCACAAAAAAATACAGCGATCTCATCAATGAGATGTATGCGGAGGAAAAAAATGACTGAACAAGTAGCGATCATTGATGCCTTAAGGACGCCTTTTTGCCGCGCTGGAGGAGTCTATAAAGATATAGACGCCGATGATTTGGGGGCCCAAGTCGTAAAAGAGTTGATGGCTCGAACCGGCTTTCCGAAAGATCAAGTGGAATATTTGATTTTTGGGAATGTTCTACAGCCATCCCATGCTGCAAATATTGCCAGAGTGATTGCAGTCAAAGCGGGATTGCCAATATCAATTCCTGCTCATACTGTCAACCGTAATTGTGCATCCGGGATGGAGGCGATTACTGAGGCAGCCGAACTGATTTCTACCGGAAAAGCAGATGCTATAATTGCCGGCGGTACTGAATCAATGAGCAATTCACCTATCCTTTTTTCAAGAAGTATGCGCGACTTTTTACTGAGAATGTCAAAAGCTAAAACATGGACGAAGAGGCTGTCAAATTTGATGTCCTTTAGATTATCAATGTTAAAACCACAAATGCCTGAACTTGCCGATCCTCTCTGTGGTCTAAACATGGGGCAGACTGCTGAGCTACTATCTCGTGATTTACATGTTACTAGAGCAGAACAAGATTTGTTTGCGCTTTCTAGCCAGCAGCGTGCTAGCGAAGCAATGAAAAAAGGCTTTTTTGACGAAGAAATTGTTCCAATCCTCTTGCCACCGCAGTTTAATCTTTTTCAGAAAGTGGATGATGGCATTCGCGGTGATCAATCCCTTGAGCTGCTTTCAAATTTAAAACCTGTATTTGATCGGTATACCGGCAGCGTTACAGCGGGGACATCGAGTCAGATAACTGATGGTGCTGCGGCCTTGCTGTTGGTCTCTGAGTCTAAAGCAAATGCTTTGAGGATTACTCCAAAAGGATTTATACGCGACTACATATATGTCGGCCTGGATCCGAGCAGAATGGGGCTTGGCCCGGCTATTGCCATTGGAAAGTTGTTAGAAAAGACATCTTATAAACTTAGTGACTTTGACCTCATTGAGATCAATGAAGCTTTTGCGGCACAAGTCCTGGCATGTGAAAAAGGAATGGCCTCAGTAGAATTTTCAAAAAAATATCTGAATAAGGACGAGGCCATTGGTATAATCGACCCAAATAGGTTAAATGTCAATGGAGGCGCCATTTCGTTGGGCCATCCTCTAGGTGCTTCGGGTGCGCGTTTAGTCCTCACTTTATTACATGAACTTAGAAGAAGAAAAAAACGGCTCGGCCTGGCTGCCCTATGCGTTGGCGGGGGTCAAGGGGCTGCGGTAATTGTGGAGGCTATCCTATGACTCAAAATACTTTTCAAAAGAAAATTAATGAGAGCGGTATTTGTACAGTGACCTTTGATCTTCAAGGCGAAAAAGTTAACAAATTCTCCCTGGCAGTATTAAAGGAACTTGAGAGCGTTGTCGATGCTCTTGCAACGAACAACGAGATCAAAGCTTTAATCTTTAAGAGCGGTAAAAAAGGTATATTTATTGCCGGCGCAGACCTCAATGAATTTATGCCGGCCTTTAAGGAGCCTGCTCTCCTGGAGGAGCTGATCCACACTGGTCACAGGGTCTTTAGAAAAATTGAAGAACTTCCTTTCCCTACAATTGCTGTCATTGATGGTGTGTGCCTGGGCGGCGGTCTCGAATGTGCCCTAGCCTTTAAATATAGAATTGTTACTGACAACCCTAAAACATCTTTGGGGTTACCCGAAGTCACATTAGGGATTTTTCCTGGCTGGGGAGGCACTCAACGCCTACCAAGACTAATAGGGTTAAGCGAAGGTGTTCCAATGATTCTTTCCGGCCGGCCAGTCAATGGAGCCAAAGCTGTGAAAATTCATCTTGCCGACGCGATTGTTGCTTCTGAATTTCAGGATGAAAAAATTAAAGAGTTTCTGGGAAAAATTATGTCCTCATCCGGTAAAAAGGGTGTTCTATACGGAAGAAAGCGCGCACTATGGAAATCTCTGCTACTCGAAAATAATCCTCTAGGTCGTAGTCTCTTCTTTTCAAAAGCAAAAAGCGAGCTCCAAAAAAAAACCAAAGGGCACTATCGCGCGCCTGAAATAGCTCTGAATTTAATCCAGGAGACATATCCTCTACCACTTGAAAAAGGATTGGATAAGGAAGCAAAATGTGTACTAAGCAATATTGGATCAGGCTTCACCGAAGCTGTAAATCTAATTGGTTTATTTTTTATCCAAGAATCCTTGAAGAAGAATGCCGGAAGGGAAATCTCTGCAAAGCCAAGAGAAATTCGTACGACAGCAGTTCTAGGATCTGGAACAATGGGTTCGGGAATTGGTTGGCTACTTGCAGATAATAAC
>JACCVN010000460.1 GCA_013698165.1 Parachlamydiaceae bacterium
TGTAAATGCTCTTAGTGATAATCCTAAGGGCATTACTTATTTTTCTGAGCTTCCCACAGATCGGCATAATAAGAAGCCTGTATCAAGTAAAGGTCGTTCGACTTCATTAAATACCCCTTTACTAAAAAAGGATTTTAACTCAATTTGATCCGAGTTATATTTTTTACAGCGTATTAATTTTGTCTTTTATTTAATTTATTATTTTTTCCTTTAATATGGAGTGGTGCATGGAAACACAATCACCTGCAAAAATTTTTCGACAAGTTCCTCTCCTACCAATTCCTGAAGGTAACATTTCAAAAAATCATCCTGATAAGCTCCCTGAGGGACCAATTAATGAGATTTTCGAACGAAAAAGTGCAAACTTTTCTTCTCAGGGTTCCAAAAAAATACAAATTTCAAAGATTCGTCCGGAAGATGTAATCTTTGACGCAAAGGTGGTTACGAGTGTAGAAGAACATTTTCAGCCTCATACAAGCCCTAGAGAAAGAACATTACACATTAATAGACGAGCTAAGTTCCAAGTAGAAAGAAAAAATCAAATTCTAAATTCGAAAAAAGGGAATTTTTTTTCCTCGAGTGATCCTTTAAATAAGTCAAATTCCAAAAAGATGGAAGGCCCCTTTGATCTATATCTCAATAATCTAATTTATGAGTTGGATAATGAACAAAATTTCAAAAACAGTTTGCCTGAACGTGCCAATAAGTTAGGTGGAGGATCTTTAAGAGAAAGCGGAGAATTATCTTTTGGGGCTAAAAAGGCTCTGCGGCGCAAAAGTGAAATAATGTTGTCGCAGGCCAGTAATAATTGCGATATTCACAATACTAAAATAAACCATAAAACAAATTTGAGTGAAATAGATAAAAGAGAGACTGAAAATAGATCTTATTCAATTAATGGTAAAAGCCAAAATTTTCCTTTTCAAAATTCCAAGGAAGAGCTTCTATTAGCTTATTACACAGATTATAGCAAGAAACTACATAAAGTATTCAAACGCGACTGTAATATTTCTGAAGAGCTAGAAGAATATCTTACAATAGAAAAGAAACGGGCCCATGGATTAAATTCATTTCTAGAGAAAGTTTGGGGAAAAATTACAAAACCTGCAGTGTCAGCGCGCATTATTGAAGATCGAATAAATGGCTTTGTAGAAAATGTAATAGGTGATTTTTTTAAGGTTAAAAATAATACCTTTACAAATTATACTTTCGTTGAAATGGATATGATGAATATACATTTGTCTTTCTTACAAAATGAAGGTGTCACTTTACAAGAGATCTATTCCAGATCAAAACTTCTTACTAGAATTGTAAAGTTTTATCAGGAAAAGAACAAGCTGAATTCTAATTGGGGTATTCAGCTGCATACATACTTAAATAAACTGTCAAGTATTGTATCCTTGTCAAAAGATGATATTGGCCTTCATACAGGCAAAGAAATCAGTAAATACATCAAAATCTGTGATGAAGTCTCTGAAATCCATAGAATTTATAAAGATTCAAAGTCGGAGTTTCTTGAGCGTTGGGTTTTAGCATCTTTTGGGGATTCTCAAAAGGAGATTATGGGAGTATTGCGAGTGCTGCGTAAATGGGCATCTAATGCAGCAAAACAAGAACTTATTGAGTATCTTTGGGTAAAATCTTTTAGAGAAGCCCGATTGGAATACGTTTTAGGTAATTTCAATGAAATTGTCCATCATTGGTATCAAGATCGCAATATGAACCAATCAAATATTTCCAAAATTACCGCGAGGGAAATTGCACATTCGATAAAACCTGAGCAAATTAATGGGATTACTTTTGATCTAATAACCGTTAATGGCAAAACATTCTGGGATTCAGATCTCTTTGACCCACAAAAACAAAAGATTGGAAATAAAGAGTTCTATACAAAACTTTTTGCATTTTTTTCTGGAAAAACAAAAGTTGAAAAAAAACATGAGATTCAGGCGATGTTTTTTATTGCTGCCGCCAACGAAGATTGCTATGATGTTCCAGAAGTCGCTGAAAAGCATCTTCCATGGCTAGGATTAATGCGTCTGACAGCAAATAGCAATTGGGAGTATGCTGAGCAATATTTAAGATTTCTGATTCCGGGTATTTTTGCACTACCTTATTGGACAAGATGTGAACCTGGGATTGGGTGTCATATTTTGATTGATGACAATAAACATTACCAAGTTGTTCAAGTTAGAAAAATGGCCATTTTTTTGCGTCTAGATCCCAATGACGAAGACAGTTTTGCCACTGGAGAAGTTCAAGTGAGCTTAACTGTATGCTGGAGTATTCAGCCAACGAAACAAGGGTGGAAAGGATATTTGTGGATAAAGGACTATGATGTTGTAAATGGTGGACATTGGAAAGATTTGAAGCAAAGAATGGTCAATATTATGGACGTCAACCCCAATAAAGAAAAACTCGCAGGAGTTGAATTTTCCACCAATTATCCTTTTTCAAAGAGTGAATGCACGTTGCTTTACCTTCAAAACGACTATGTAAAGAGACGAAGTCAAAGTTTGAGTTCATTGTCTAGAGATTCAAGTTTTGAGCGTATTTCACCCTCAGTGAGTCGAAACTCGATAGAGGAAAAAGTCATTATCAGATGCTAGTACACTGTTAAGATAGAATTTTCGACTATTTCTAGTGTAAAAGCTTCCGTGGCTTACCGATCGTAAAAGAGGTATTAGAATACAGCCCTTTTATGATCGGCAAACCACGGGGTTTTGAAGCAGAAATAGGCGAAAATACTGCCTTAACAGTGTA
>JACCVN010000498.1 GCA_013698165.1 Parachlamydiaceae bacterium
CCTATCTTTATCATGCAGATGCATTCCTCAAACCCGCAGTCAATTATAGCAAAATTCGATCTCCTTTTCTTGTCGTTAAAGGAACAGCGGATAGCGATATAGAATCATGTGATCAATTTGTTCAAAAAGCTATGGAAGCTGGGGCTCCGATCACGTATTTCCGCATTGAAGGTATGGATCATTGGTTTAGAAAAAGAACTGATATCATAGACCAGTCTTTCTGTTGGTTGCAGCAACAACTCATAGGTTTGCAAAATGAATAAGAAGATTGCTATTTTTACAATAATTACATTGATAATGATCGGAATCGGATGGTCCCAGGTGTACCGTATTTCGGGTGATTGCATGGAACCCGCTATTAGAGATGGACGTTTATACTGGGTTGACAGAATCTCTCCCTTCTTGCGTCAGTATCAAATGGAAGACATCGTGATTTTCAAGCATGAAGAGAAAATGTGGATCTCTCGAGTCGTAGCATTAGAAGGAGATGCTATTAGGATTACTGAAGGCAAAGTAATAATAAATGGAATTGATCTTCAAGACAATATCTTCAGAAACTGGTCTGGATGGAAACACGGAACATTTGCGATTGATGAACCATTCACGGTGCCAAAAGATAGCGTATTCGTGCTCTCGGATAATCTATCTGCACAACATGATGACAGCCGTATTTTTGGACCGATATCAAAAAGTGTTATTTCGGGGTGGGTATGGTAGCAGATACTCAAGAAAGTTGAGAAGAGTTGGGTAGGAAATGATGAGGCTAAGAGAAATTCGATTGGAGCTAAAAAAATTTTAACGAACGTTAACTCTATGAGTATATTTGATTTTCAGTCTTTACCAAATTTTGAAAGGACCTCGCCTTCTTTGAAGCAGTTTTCAGCAAGAGATGGCATAGCACTAAGTTATCGCTTCTATGACAGCTATAAAAAGGATAGAGTCATCATTCTCTTGCATGGTTCAAGTGCCCATGGAGAATATCTACATGGTTTTGCAGATTATCTAAGTTCCAAAAGAAACGTTGGTGAAGTCTATGTTCCAAATCTAAGGGGACATTATGGCTCAGGAACTTCTCGTGGTGACTGTGATTACATCGGACAGCTTGAAGATGATCTATATGATTTAATTCATCATTTTCAACTGCAAAATAAAAAAATCATTCTTGTAGGGCATTCAAGCGGTGGCGGATTAGCAATTCGTGTTGCAGGAGGTCCTTATCAAAATCTTATTCAAGGATATGTGCTTTTATCTCCAGCGATTCCGACAGCTCCTACCATGCGCCAAGGAACTGCTGGAGGTTGGGCGACAGTTTCAATTATCAAAATCATAGCTCTTTCAATTCTCACTTCTATGGGCATTAAAAAATGGAATCGTTCGCATGTAATTCAATTTAACAAGCTGCAAGAATACTGTGATGGAAAAGAAACGCTTTCTTATACTTTCAATCTTAACAGTTCTTATCACCCTCGCCAGCCATATCAAAATGATATAAAAGCTTTAAATGATAAATTTGTTGTGTTCGTAGGCTCTGAAGATGAGGCCAATGATCCTTTTCAATATCCTATCGTAATGGGGATTAATTCTAGCGAACATATTCAGATTATCAAAGGGGCTAAGCATCTCGATATTGTCTGTAATGAGCTAGTCATGAATGATACAGCAGCCTGGATTGAAAGCTTGACCTAGCAAAAGACGTAACGTGCTCTTTGTGGTGCAGTAGCGGTGCAATGATAAACCTATTCCATCATCAAAATCCAATATAATCCAGTAGCATTTTAGCCAAAAATGCCTTATCATCTTATCCATAGCGGTTGGGTGGTATTGGGTAATGTGGCGGACCACGCCCCCATAACCCGCTGGTCGCTGGTTCAAGTCCAGCTTGCCCCACTTTTTACTTTTTGTGAGTGATGATCTCGCGTTCAAATACTAGGGTTAGTAGTTCATCGTCCTAGTACACTGTCTTGCAAATCCTCCAAATAAATCTTTATTTTAAAAGGTCTTTTTCTGTATTTTCTACTTTCTGTTTTTACTCCGTACCTTTCAAAATAGACATTAAGAATGACAATTACAACATGATATTACTTCCTCAACAGCAAGAAATACTAGAAAAGCTAATCAATGCATCAACTACCTCACACACCCTTCTCAAGAGAGCGAAAATAATCATGGGGGTGGCGAAAAAACAATCAACATATTTTATAGTGAACCATTTAAAGTTGACGTGGAAGACCGTTCAAAAATGGATAGAACGATGGAATGAATATCAGCCAAAATTTTCAAAAATTAAAGCTAATGATCGAAATGCATTAAAAAACATGATTATAGAATGCTTGAGCGATAGCCCGAGATGTGGAAGGCCACCTACATTTACTCCTGAACAGATTATTAAAATTACATCTCTAGCCTGTACTACTCCGAAAAGTCACGACGTACCTTTGAGTCATTGGAGTTCAAGGTCACTTGCTAAGCAATCTGAAAAAATGCAAATAGTACAGAAAATTTCACCTTCAAGAATCGCTATTTTTTTAAAACAAGGGGATTTAAAACCCCATAGAAGTCAATATTGGCTTAATTCACGGTTGCGCAATACAGATTGCGATTTCGATGATAGGGTAAGAGAAATCTGTAAGATTTATCAATCTGCAGTAGATATGCATAAAAAAGGCATACATGTTATTTCAACCGACGAAAAATCAGGGATACAAGCTATTGAACGGGCAAATCTTAATCTTCCTATGAGGTCTGGATCTATTGAAAAAATTGAACATGAGTATCTTCGGCATGGAACAAAATGCCTCATTGGGAATTTTGAAGTGGGAACAGGCAAAATAATTGCTCCCATGATCTCCAGCACAAGAGGAGATGATGACTTTTTAAAAAATATACAAAATGTGGTAGCAACTGATTCGGAAGGTGAATGGTTATTTATATTGGATCAATTAAATACGCATAAATCAGTATCGTTAGTAAAATGGGTTGCAAATGAAATTGGTTTTACAGGTGACTTAGGGGTAAACCGGAAGAGCGGAATTCTAAAATCAATGGTAACACGAATGGCATTTCTAGAGAATAAATCTCACAGAATTAAGTTCCAGTACACACCAAAACATTGTTCCTGGATGAATCAGATAGAAATTTGGTTTAGTGGATTGTCCAGAAAATATTTAAAAAGATCAAATTTTACATCGACTACAGACTTGGAGAAGGGAATACTGAATTATATACAATGGTTTAACGAAGAAATCGCCAAACCTTTTAAATGGACGTATAAGGGGAAAGTGTTACAATCTTAGCTGATATTCACCTCAAAGACTTTTTTATACCAAATATAGTTCACAGATACTAATTGCCTCTTCAAGAGAGCCAAACCATTGGCCACTGCGAAAAATTGATGGTTCATATCGCTGATTGCTAAAAGTGTAAAAGGCCAAGGCCCATACATTATTATCAAAATATGTTATTCGACCTAGAGGAAAAGGATATTCCTCATCACAGTGTTTACCATCAAGATAACAAAATTTACCCTTAAAACGTAACTGTAGTTCATATTCACTACTCCAGGGACGAGTGATTGCATAAGCATTGGCCTGTGCAATGATATTAGTCTGAAAATTAGGAAGTATTTTTGTACCACCTTTTGGAGGAGTGTTGTAAGACATGAAGCTAGTTTATACAAAATCCTACTTAAGCTCATCACATTTTTTATTTTAAGGATTCAAAAAATAATTTATCTGGACGGATTTGCAAGACAGTGTACTAGCTACA
>JACCVN010000502.1 GCA_013698165.1 Parachlamydiaceae bacterium
TCAACTTATTAAAGTGGAGCTTGATAGCCTCCTTCATCTTAGATGCATGTGCTGGGTTATTCAGAAAGGAAGTTTCTATAAAATTGGTTAAAGTTTCTCTTTCCGGTCGATGTGAATTTAACTGTGCCAACCGTTGGAGATGAGCTTTAAAAAAAGTCATAAAATTTTCATGATCATCTTTAATAAATTCATTCATTAATGCAGAACATATAAATAAAGAAGCCGTATGTAAATAACACGTAGAGGGTGGAATTTTTTTTGAGTCGTCTTTGGTCCCACAAGCGGATAACTTGTCATAGAAAAGAAAGGCCAGCTTGCTTGAAATATCTATCCAATGAGGAATGTTTTTATTCGATACAATTAATCCCATTATTAAATCAAAAACTTGCTTGTTACAGTAGGGATATGTCGAATCTTGATTCATCACTTGAATCAGCAGATTTGATAACTCTTCCGGATAGCTCTCCCATAGAGCTTGAGGAATAAATTTGATTATTGAAAGGGCTTTATGAGAGGCAGGACCGTGCTGAAGAGATTTTAATCGATTGATAACATTAGTAAAAACTTCCAATTGTGCTATGGGCGTCAATTCTGACATCGCCAAAGTCATATCATCAGACTTTTCCTCCAAATCCTCAATCACAGCAAGCTTAGAGATCAATGCAGCTTTTGGTTTGTCTTTATAGAATCCACACTCAAACATAATATGTTGGAGCAATTGAAATTTCTTGGCGAAATACTGATATGTAAAGAAAAAATCAGCACAATCGTTTTTTTGGTTGGCCTCTTCATGGGCAGAAGATTCCTTATTCAAGGTTTCAAAGTACTTCTGCTCCATAATTAATAGGGGTTGATTTTCAGATATTCTCGACTTTTTCAGAATGTTGGTATCATTGTCTGAGGAATATTCAAATGCTTCAAACTCGTGAGTTTCTGTGTTAACAGAAATTGAATAATCATAGTGTCTCACAGGAAAGCAAAACAAATATTTTTCAACAAGATTGACAATCTCTAAAATCTCATTTTTATCACTCGTTGTGTAATTTGTTAAAAAACAATTAAGTGACCCCCCTATATGATTGAGAATAAAAGTTCTCATTAGACCTTCAGGCAGATTGGCTTGAAGGGATTTCTCTACGTATTTGAAGATAAATTTATAGAACGCAGAGGGACTAGATTTATAAAGAAGTTTTAAGATGTCATCATAATGGGCCAATAGAAGAAAATATCGTTTTGAATTCACCGTCACATTAGAAAGTGACTTAGCCAAAATAGCCGTACTTTGCTCTACCCAGTCTAAATCATTCGCATGCGACTCGAGCATAATACTAAAGACTTCAAAAGCTTTTTTGACTCCCCTCCAACCGTTGTGATGGGAAGCTTGAAATAGGATCAAAGATGAGTCTTTTTTGACTTGTGGGAGATCAGAAGAATGCAAACGTAAAAGCTCTGAGTAAGAATCTAACATACGCAGCAATTCACTCGATTCTAAATAAGCCATTTGGGAATCTTGAAAGATCATGAGCCAATTTTTGATGGCTGACCGTGATAATGTTTTCCAATCTTCGGAAATACAATCTGTTTCGAGAGTCTCCCAATTGTCTAAGAGCAGTTGTGCTGATATTGCAGGATTCGTTTTCAGATAAGCTTTAGCAACATTAAAATAGAGATCAGCTTTAATAGAAGACAGACATTTCACATTTTTAAGGGATTGCAGGTATTTTAAGCAAAGTTTCAGTTGATTCTGTTCCAGAAGTAATTGACTCCACGTGTCGATGGGAAGGATTAGAGCAGAAACAGCTCCATCAGATAATTTTGCCTCCTCTTCAGATATTGAGTAGTCAATCCAATTAATCGCTTGAGGAACAAGTTTGTGGGATAATAGGGCTGTAGCCAATGCAATGGCAATATTAACGTCGATTTTCGGAGAGGATTTCAATTGGAGGCAAGCCATTAAAAATTTGTGGATTTCCAGCAGTTGGGCAGGATCATACTGATCCTTCTTAAGATATTCAGAAGATATCCAGGACAATTGAGAAAAAATAACATTGGAATTCAAAAGCTTTTCAGTTACCACCCTTTTTAACAGCTTCATCCTTAGCTCAGTAATTAGATGTTCATCTTCAGATGCCTTTAGAAAGAATGCTTGGTCGGTATAATTACTGGTCTGCATGCGCTGTTGTGCGGAAATAGAGGCTAAGAGATCACTTGCTTCTTGAGCGAGACTAGTAGAGAAGAGAGATTTAATGAGCTGAGAGATGTGATCGGACGTTGTCTGGGAAATCAGATTCGAACCTTGTTTGTGCAAAAACATTTTTGCGCAGCTAGTTAGAATCACCAGTTGAGAGATGTAGGACCTTTGTTGCTGATTCCGTTTGACAACTCCAACAAGTGTAATAAAAAGATCAAGCTCATCATTGTGAAGAATGTCATCATCATTTTGGAGTTGAGCAAATAATTTTAATGCTTCGACAACATCTTTTAAAAGCACAGTTTTTATGAATTTGATTTTTTCAGTCAACGTGAGTTTTAGAGAAGAATATAAATTTATAGCGCTATGACACTGGGCTGCTAAGGCCCATTCAAGGCATAATTCGTAACGCCCGGTATTAAATTTATCATCAACGGATTGGCAGAAGGATTTGAGCGGACCAACGAGATTTTGAATTTCAACATTATTTGGAAAACTATCCAAGACATCTCTTAAATTGCCCTTGGCGATTTGTTCATCGGAAATCTGGGGCAAATATTTGATTAAATGATTTAATATCGATGGCTCCGGATTTGAAAAAGCGCAAAGTAGAAGAATTTCATAGGCTATCGCTGTTAAATCAGATGAGGGTTGCTTAAAACATTTACAGGCTTGCGTGGCAATTTCCTCATTAAATAGACCGATTGGGATCAGTTCACGATCATATTCTTTATGAGGACGCAGGTGTTTAAGCAAACTACAGATTGAATCAATCTCTTCTTCTTTTAATTTCACCAGCGCGCCAAGGGCCCGATTAAGATCTAGTGGAATAGAAATGGCATAGACCCTTTTATCAATTTTCTGTGAGATCTTCATTTCATGCCAATCGGCTTCCGGGTTGCTCAAACATACATTGAGAGCAGAAGAATCATTGCTTTGAGCAGAGAGTGCTAGACATCCGCACAATTGCAGGAAGTCGCTGCACAAATTAAATGGGACAGATTTGTTATCTAATATTGCTTTTAGATCCATAAAAAATGGCAATTTTTCATGAGCAGGAAGAGAGTTACTTTTTTCAAGAATTCTTATTTCATTATCATACCAGCGGGAAATCTCATTCCACCAGATTTGACCCTTGTCATGATGCTCTGCATTTCGAACTCTAGAAAGCAAAGCATGAAAACCAAGTGGGATTAAAGCTAAGGGGTCTTTATAAAGATGGTTTACCCATTTATTTTTTAAAAAATTCAGACGGTCGGCATCCTTGGTTTTATTAAACAATTTCTCTTGCAGGCCAGCTTCCCAGGCGTCATACCCTATTGATTTATTGGTGATGCAAGCACCCCACCCGCGGTCATCAACGTCTGAAATGTCAATCGCGATCATTCTTTTTCCTGCTCGGGCTACAATGGATGCCAATCCATTGCGAAAAGGATGTGAAGGAGTTATTTTGGGAAGTAGATTCATATTCAGGATTTCATCAAAGGGTATATTTCTATGGAGAATATTGATGATTTGTTTAATGGGATCAATTGAGGGAACATTCAGGCTGTTTTGCAAGAATATCGTTCTACCCAATTTTTCTTCAGGCAGAAAATTATGATCAATGATCAAATCATCTGGTCCAAATGAAGAGAGGGCAAAATTCTTATTGCTGTAGTACTTGTTATAAAATGAAGCTGAAATTTGTTCTTCAAAATAGGAAACACAAAAATCAAATTGCCTGGGATCATTTAATAAAATGATCCCAAGCTTACCTGAAAAGTCAATGGCTTCTAGGACCGAGGTCTTTATGTCATAAACGGAATCCACTTTTTGAGATAATAGCTTCCATGCAAAAAATTTACTCACAAGTCGATTTGCCATATCTAAGTCGCCTTCGATGCCCGTCGCCAGATCATAATCAGGTGATTCACGCTTAAAATCTTCGGCGATCTCGCTTTCTTTCGCGATCAGAACATTTTTAGGTAGGTGTTTTTTTTCATTACAACGTTTAGCATAGCAATCGTTCAAGGTACGGATGTAATAACTCGAGAACATTTCAGGAATTGCTCCCCCACAAATATTTGTAGAAAGGATTTTGATTCCTGCTGCAGGCGCGATAGTGAATAAAAAGGCATAGAATTCTACTAAGGAAAACTGGATTCCCAATCTTGCTTGAATTGGACGAGTGACAAAATTGAACCAGGTTTTGAATTCATCATTATCAAAACTTCCAAGGGGATACAGTTTTGAGATTTCTTCTGTAGGTATCCCTTTGCTATCAATAAAATCGACATTTTTTAGATCCTGCCAATATTGATCAAAGGCTGTAAAGTTTCCAGTAAATGGAATCTGACATTCTTTTTGAGTTTCTTCAAAATTTGATGCCTGCCATTTTATAGCATTTACACGTTGAGTATTATATGGAGCAGATGAATTATTACTGATAGAAGCAAGATTTATCATATTTTACTCAGAAAACTGATGGGTGAACTAATGAATGGCTATGTTGGCCTAATATAATCTTTGTGAGGAGCCACCATGTACATTGTATTGTCTTACAAAGTTATTGATTCTACCACAGTAGCTCTTTTTGTGTTAATCAAATAAAAACTTCAAAATCTATTAAATTGAACAGATTTTTAATAAAAGCGAATACAATAAAGTCTATGTCGGCAAGAAGGAGTTAAAATATTATTCATATTTTTAAGAAGATAGTCATTTAAAGATAAAGCTATCTATTTAGCGAAAACCTGCAAGACTCAGCGAAGCGTGCCACTAAACAATGTAGCGTAGGCTTAAGCCTACGCTACATTGTTTAGTGGCTACTTTCCTATCCTTATGGGCAGCGGCAATTGAGCGGGATTATTCCATTTTCAATGAAATAAACTTTGATGTCTGCATCCTTAAAGCAAAAAAAATAGGTGTCAATAGCTGCATATCGCGTTGGCAGCAATCTAAGCAGGACCGGATCCAGCTTCTCTTGAAGGGAGCTGCGATCCACCTCATTGGGTGGATAACAGCGATTCTCCTCATTGGGCGGACCACAGCGATCCACCCCACTGGAGT
>JACCVN010000612.1 GCA_013698165.1 Parachlamydiaceae bacterium
TGGAAGAGAGTGCCTAGTTCGCGCGCCATTTTTTTTATAAGATGGAATTCGTCTATAATGAGCTCATTTTTAGAAATAAGTTCTTTAATAGTGAGAATTTCATTCGTAAGATATTCATAGAGACTAGTTTCTTGGGCAATAACGGATGAACTATCCTCAAGGATGTTTCTTTTTTTTTGAAGAAATTGTACTACCCATTTTGCTTCAGCAGTCACCTTTTCATTGACGTTGTGCTTAATGGCATCTTTAAGATTGCCGAAATGCTTTACAAAATTATGGAAGTTGCTAGGGGCTTCGTGCATTTCTGTGAATAGCTGATAGGCACTTCTCATGTAGGTCGCTTCTTCGCGAATCCTACTTAGCTCTGCATTTGCAGCCCGTGACAATGTTGTAAAGTCACCCAATGAAAGATCAGTTAAAAGTTGTAGATCCAGTTGATTTAAAGTTTTTATCCATCTGTGGTGTGCCGAGAGGAAAAGTCTATTTGCATCCTCATGCATCAACGATACCGGAATTTGAACAGAATTATAAATGCTTAATACGGCATCGCTTAAATCTACTGTGGGGACCATAATTACAGCGTGCGGATCAACGCCAAGGTCATTTAGTTGGTCTTTAAGTGCTTTGAGAGAATCGTATGAAGGGACAAAATGCCCGGATTTGTTGGAGATAAACATTAACTGCTTATCTTCAACGCGATAGGGGATAAGAGAACCTGCCGACAATAAGGCTTGGTGAGGAGAGCCTGCTAAGATTGTATGATTTGGGTATGCAAAATCCCCAATGGCAGCTTCTTCGTTAAGTAAATAATCTTTCCCTCCCGGTTTTTCTAGCGCTATGCGGATAGTCCCTTCCGGAAACAGTGCAAAATTATAGATTTTTCCTGATTCCAATGCTTGGAGGGTATCACTATCCAAATTAAAGGGTTCGCAGATGGATTCCTTTTCATATTGAGACCACTCTTCCTGAAAGAGCTTTTCCCTTTCCTGGTCTGTTAAATCGCGTCCCGTTTTATATGTATTCAAAAAACCTTTGCGATTTTCTAATTTGATTCGCTGAGGAAATAATGTTCGGGGATTTCCAGGATTGTAAAAATTGACAACTGTAGCAGTATAGTTTAAATTTGCACGGAATTGATCAATCAATTGATCGATTTCAGCCATTCCTAAAAGAAACTCATTTTGATTTTCTGCTTCGTGAAGGTAAGCAATCCAAGCATCTTGTAAATAGCTGCATCGCAGCAATTTTTCAGGGATTGAAATGCCAAATTCGATTTCCTGGTTGAGGTGACGAAATTTTGCAATAGCTTTTTCGGTTGCGGGGCTGAACAGTTCTTTAGCTTCAAGAGTAGGCGACCCTACCAAAAAGATTCCTACAACTAATGGTAGGAAAAATAAATACTTGTAAATAAGTAACATTGGAATCATCCATTAATTTCAAAAAGTACAGAGTTTACAAGTTTATCATGTTATATTCAATTGGTTTCATTTATATAGCTATAGTTTTTAAGACAGTGTCGCCTTGACAATTGTGGAACATTCATCTAAAATGTCGTTTTTTTTAGTTCTTGGACCCCACACACCGCACTGCGGAGGACTTTCATGAAGTTCGTTCTATTTTTCTTACTTTTACTAAACCCTTTTCTTCTTATTGCACATAAAGATCAGCACATTGTTGTGCATCATTCTAGTTACATCCATATTTATTTATGTCCTCCTCTGACAGAAACTGCTATGGCCTACAATAATGAAATTTGCGGAGAGTTGGATGAAGAATTCTTGCTTTTTCAGCCTCAAGATCCAAGTCTAAATACATTTCTAGATTCTCAAAGGAATTTGGAAACATTTCAAGAAGATTTTGTGGAGATGTTAAATGCTGATTTATTGCTTGTTTTACCACCCTACAGTAGAGATTGTGCATGGGAAATTGGATGGTTTTGCGGAAAACAAAGGCCGGCAATCGCTTATGCGGAAATGGCAGGCGATTGGATGAGTGATGCCATGGTTAAAGGTGGGCTGACTGCAATAGTCACCAATAATTCTTTGTTATATAAGGCTTTTTTAGATGATCCCTCAACAGCTAATAAGTGCTATCTTATCAATTCCAGAGAATATTTAGGGGATTTCTTGAAAAGTTATATCTGTGGAACGCATTAAAAATTAAGTTACAGAGATATTTAGTTATCGTGAAATGTTCCTTTAAACCGAAAATAATGTTTATTTTGATGTTAGTAGTTTTTCTAGGAACAGTAAAGTCATTTCCTTATTTTCATTGTTCCTAGAAATGTCAAGAGCTGCCTTAAAAGTGCTGTGGAGGTTTTTAGATGAAATGTATTCTTCCATGTACTCAATGTCTAGATTTACTTTATCAAGCTCCTCTGTGGCTACATTGAGAAGGAAGTTGTATTTAACAGCATCCATGTTGGCCGAAACAGTGTGATCAACATTGTGGTCGAAAGAGTGTCCAGTTAGTAATTGATATTTTGCATCAACCAATTCCTCTATGGTGTTATCGTTTTTCGGAAGAAAAATTTCTTTGCTTAGTCCTAGTTCGGCAAGAACATTCTGTGCAACTGTATGGGTTGTAGGAGAGAGCCACCAGTCCGTAACATGTGTTGCACCCGGCATTGGAAGGTAGTGCGCTTTTTGATTTGTGGACATGTACTTATGAATTTCCTCTTTATGCTGATCAGGAACCAATTTGTCTCCTCCTTGGCCTTTTGTATCAGGAACTCCAATAGTGTAAATTTGTGATCCTTTGTTTAAACTAAGGTTGTCGATAACATCAAATTTGGGAAGAATCAATTTGCTTGCAACGGTGACGACAGGGTTGATGATTTTTGAAGCATCATTTAAAATGGAGAAAAACTTTTGTTTAAAAAAATCATCTTTATTTTCTTCAAGCTTATCTTTGATAACTCCAGCATATATATCTGCGGCCACACCACTAAAATTTCTTGGTGATTGATCTATCCATATATGGGATTGAGGAAAAGTTTTAGCTGCTTCAGAAGAAGGGAGCCCACCTGCACACTGACCTTTGAAAAGGATTTTATCTTCTGCAAATCCTTTTTTTTGCTTGAGGAAGTCTCCACAAATTTCAACAGCTTCTTTAAGCCCACTTTGACTATTATCTCCGGTACTTAATCCTTTTCCTGCATTATCGTAAGCAAGGACATTGACCCCTTTAAGTAAAAAAGTAAGGATTTCATGAGAATATTGGGTATATGAATTGTTTTGGTTCATTGAAAGAACAACTGCACCGCTACTTGTAAAATCTGGTTTTGGCAATGATTGTGTTTCATAATTAAAAATTGAACTATTCATAAGTTTTCGTTCATCTGTAAAGTCGAGTAGGCTCGAAAGTTGTTGGTCCGTCTTGTCTACAATAAAAATCTTGCCATTCATTTCAACCATTTCCATGGGTGTTTTATTTATTTTTAAGTCTAAGAATAATGTTTTAATCTTATGAATGTCTGCATTGCCATCAAAAACAATCACATTTCCTTTCAGACCTTTCCCTGAAAATACAGATGTGGAACCTTCAAATTTATCACTATCTTTAATTTGTATATTATTTGAATTATCTTTTCTAAAATCTTCAAGCTTTTTATAACAATAATTAGGAATAATAATCATGTTTTGCTGCCTGGAATGCCAGTTCCATCCTCTATTGGGTGTCACTGGTTCCAGTGTATCTTCCCATAGGGGAGTTAACCGCATTTTATGACAGAGATCAAGGAAATCAGTTGAATTATTAAAATAAGCTTCCATTGAGGGGGTGTAAGGAATTCGTGCCGTATATAAGGAATTAACGATATTTCCATCGGGTGTGTTTAGACTGATTTCAGTGGGTTCGGCGATATTGAAAAAGGGATGATCTAGATGAAATTCTAGTCCCGCTGTTTGACCCCCCATTTCTTCAATTTTTGTATAAAAATTCTCCACAGAAAAATAGAAGGACGAGATCTTACTATGTGAAGGTGTCTCTAATAAGACTGCACTTCCGCCAATTGCGTGAAATTTAGAAAGCTTTCCAGCTATTAGTCTTTCCTTATCCCATTTTATGCTTGAGCCACTCATTAGAGTTTGACGATTGATGGAATCTTCAATTTCAGCGAAGAGTCTTAAATCAGTGGGTTTGTCACATTTAAATTCACAATCGTATTCATATTTAACTTCATCAGTTTTTAGCATTGCAGGTTGAGAATCTTCTTTAGAAACAGCTTGCAGATTATTAAATTTGTCAATAAATTCTGTTTTAAAAAAACTTTTAAAAGTTTCTGGATTTTTTAAGTTATTTAATGCATCAAGCATGCTAATACCATTTTTATATTGTTAGTATAAATTTAATTATACTATAAGTATTAGTTAGTTGCAATGATTATTTTAATATAGTAAGTTTCAAGCGTGTGTTTTTATTGGTTTGTATTGACAGGTCAGGTTTATTAACAAATGACTTTAGGCGTAGCCGCTTTTTCTGGGAAGATCCGCGTTCACTTTTCTTGACTTAACATAAGTTCTTTCACTGCTACGGCAGCTGATAATTTTGGCGTATGGACCGGACCCTACGTGCCAGTCATCTGCGGGCTCCTTTCAGCGGGCTATCCATTTTAATGATACCCATAGTGACTGACGGCGCGCTACACATGGAGTTCCCCATTTAGACCGCTTTCACGGAATTAAGAAATATGGCGGTAGCCAATAAAGTGTAGCTCCGAGAAAGGTGCCCTCAGGTGACTGAAACGTGGGGGCTCATAAGACTGTAATTACTAGCTGCGGTAGCAGCGAAAGTGAAGGCGATATACATATTCCCGTGCCATGCTCAGAAATAAGTGGAAGCCTTTTTTAGATTCGAAATTGTACGATCCAAATAAGATTTTACTATCAAAGTTTTTCATCCAAATTTTGATTCAATTAATTTATTTTTTATAGCCTTTCTATTTCTGTTTTAATTGACATTAATGAATTTCGTGATTTATAATTCGTGGAAAAAGCGATGGCCATTTAAATAAAAATGATCATCATAACGAGAGGTGATAATCTATGCATAAAAAACTATTTCGTTCACGCAGAAATTATATGGTCGCAGGAATCTGCGGAGGTCTGGGTGAGTATTTTAATATAGACCCTACTATTGTCCGTCTTATTGCGGCCTTCAGTATCCTGCTTGCGGGCACAGGGCTTTTGGTTTATCTTATCGCGTGGTTGGTTATTCCACTTGATCCCAACAGGTAGTTTTGAGGTAATTGACCCCTGCTGCGTTTTCGCAGCAGGCTACATTTCAACAAAATGAGTGCCTTCTAAGCTAGCAAATATGCCGCTCCTAACAAATGGAATTAAATTTTTGGGCAATTCTTCTAAAGGATAGAAGCGAAGGTCATCACATTTGTGAGGTTCGCAATTGGTTATTGTTCCATTCCATTGATTTGCTATGAAGAAAAAGCAAACCCTTTCTCCTGGATTATCTATTTTTATATGCATTACGCAACCCATTGTCAGCCACTCAGGCCGTAGATCAATACCCACTTCTTCCTTTGCTTCTCGGATAATTGCTGATGAAATGGGTTCATCAGATTCATGACAACCAGCGACTAATGCATACTGCCCATCTGCAAACCCAGTTTTATGACGCCGCATGAGGAGTATCTTATTTTCCTGTCTTATAATAAGATGAACATCCAGCGGAACAGAATGTCGTATTTTACTCATAATATTCCTATTTTCCATTTTATACTGCCCTTAGCTCGTGAGAAATTTCGGCTGCGCGAAAGCTCTGGAGGTTGAGCAAAGGGCAGCATATACTGCCTAAAGCATTCTAATCTAGAAAGGTCGTAAACTCCTAGATTAAGTTAAATTGTTGATCTATCATAAATTTCAATATATTTATTAGTAAAGGGAATTTGTAACTGCCGTCGAAATGGTAAATAAGCCTTTTAGAGGAGGGGTATTTTTTTGTGATATACTACTTAGCTAGCGGAATCTGAGAAATTTGCGCAACGCGAAAGC
>JACCVN010000525.1 GCA_013698165.1 Parachlamydiaceae bacterium
ACATTAAATCCGTTAGATCTCGATTTTGTGGGAATCCGCTACAGTAAGGCAGATAAGCGTGTCAAAGCTTTTGATCCGCAAATTGCTGATCTTCAAATGGAGCTTTTTCCGCGTTTCGTCAGCGATGAAGAAGCTCTAGAACTACTTGTTCCGGCATCTTAGAGACTTTGCCTTAGCCGCGAGTGCGCCGACAGCAAAGGTTTGCTGTCGGCGCATTTGCGTCTAGAGTGTACATTGTGCAGTAAACAGCGGAATAAAAATCACAAACATCTACGTTATAATTGCATCGACATATACACCATAAATCCACATGAAGGAATGTGTAAACCCTCATAAACCTTTTCTTAGAAACTCTCATTCTTTTAATCTGAGCTTTAAATTTTTTTATTGCCAATAAGATAAATCAAAATTCAAGTTGTTGTCGATTCATCATAATCGTCTTTATTCCCATTTAAAAGCTCAATGAGTTCCTCAGGGGGCAATTTTTTGATCTTTCACTTAAAATCCCGACGTAATCTCGATCATTGGGATCCCTTATGGTATTTTGAGCCTTTGAGAATTTCAATGGCGCGGTAGATCTGTTCGATCAGGATTAAGCGAGTAATCTGATGCGTAAAGGTCAACGGTGAAAGACTAATGAGGTTTAGATTTGTCTTGAGAACTGAAGGCAGACCATCCGCGCCTCCAATGACGAAAGTCACCTTTGAGCCCCCTTCAACCACTTGACGATCGAAGAATTCTGCAAAACGTTCGCTGGTCATCAGCTGACCATTGGGGTCTAGGCCAATGACTTTCTCCGAATTAGCGCGCTCGACTAAAGCTGTAAGGGCAACATCATCTTTACACCAGCAGAATTCAAAAATGACTTGAGCTTTTAAGCGTTGGAGATATTCTGCCAACGCTTGCTCAAGCCAGGCTTCTTTAGTTTTGCCGACGGAAACAATTCGAATTTTAATCATGAGAAATTTTTTCGCTGCCTATCCATTTCACGCTTATCATCGCGTTCCTTAAGATCCTGCCGTTTGTCAAAGGTTTTTTTACCTTTGGCGATTGCCAATTTAACTTTGGCACGACCATCATTTAAATAGATCCCTAGAGCAATCAATGTTAACCCTTTTTCCTGAACGGCCACACGCAGTTTATCTATTTCCCTTTTATGCATCAGTAGTTTGCGGTCGCGTTTTTCTTCGGGATTGTGAATATTGCCAAAACGGTAGGGGGCGATATGACATCCAACAAGCCACAGTTCACCTTTAATGACCTTCACATAGGCATCTTGAAGATTTCCCCCGTTGTTGCGAAGCGATTTTATCTCCGGCCCCAAAAGAGCGATGCCTGCATCGAAAACTTCAATCATTTCATAGTCATGCCTTGCCCGGCGGTTAGATACAAGGTCAGAGCTTTTTTTATCCATTGTAGACTCTTAAATTTAATCATTAATTATTAGCGTAGGTATCGATAAATTCCTGACCCAAAATCTCAATTACGCAACCGTAAGCACCACCTTCAAGAAGATGATCGACCAAAGGGAAACCAACGTGTGTTCCTACATAAATAAATTCATCCTCTTCTTCAAGGAATATTCTTAACATTTTCAAAAAAGGGATGGAATCTCTAACACTAACATAATTGACCACTGATTGAAATCCTACATTTGGAAAAACTATCGGCGATCCAAAGGTAACTACTGCAATCATGGCAATTTCTTCAGGCTCTAGTAAATTCTTGGCGGCAAAGGTATCAGCCGCACCAATACTATGTGCATAATGAATAATTTTTCCACCATTACCTACTCCGCCCATTTCGTCAATCAGCAATCGCCAAGCAGCTGCAATATCGTAAGCTTGCTGGGAGATGTATCCACATCTGACAAAAATTGATTTCAATATATCCCAATGCAAACCTTGGGTCGGCCGGAATATATAATGGATATTTGTCCCCCCATGAGTAGAAGAAAAGAGATTTGCCGATTGCTTGATATCTTCTTGGATGTTAAGAACTCCATTGACCAAGGTGATGCGCACCTTATCGTTGATTTCACCATTCCCAACGATACCAATTTCGGAAGGATGACAATAATATCCTGCGATTCGAAGAAGTCCGCCAAAGTTCTCATGTGCGATCTTTTCAATAGGGTTGTAAACTTCTTCGTCTATAGTGATGTTTTTCCAAAACCATTCATACCAAGAAACCGGTTCGACGTGACGTTCTCTGTAAAAATGCCATAGGTCTTCCACTTCGCTGTTTTGAGCACGTTTAAAATCTAAATTATTGGTGTCGATGGGAAAGCCGTCATCACCAATAACAACGATATTAACCGGTTGGATCTCCGCAACAAGTTGAAACTGTGAAAGACATAACGAGATTAAACATACAAAGGAGTATATAATATTTTTTTTCATAACTAACTTTAAAATATTTGATCACATTAAATATATAGATTATGTAAAATCTGATTATCTTTCAACCTTGAATTTGGACACTATGGACTACTATTGCTTTGAACTGAAACCAACCTTGAACTGCGATGTGCTTTGGGAAGAGCTTTCAAATGAGGGATATCAGCTACTGTATTCTATTGAGGAGCCTAATACTCCTGCAAAAATTTTTGGTTACCCCCCGCAAGGATCCGTAAAATTGCACCCAGGAATTGCCTCTGCAAGCCTTCAAAATTTTGAAACCATCGATTGGAAAAACCAATGGTGTGAGGCCGCAGGGGGCGATAGCGATGGTACACTGGAACTCAATTTGTCAGACTATCTGCCCTGCGAAGAGAAAATCACCATTTTCCCTGGTCCGGGATTTGGCGATCTTACCCATCCCACTACAAAACAAACTTTGCGTTTGATGGCTTCTCATCTCCAAAATAAATTTGTCCTGGATGTCGGCTGTGGCAGCGGAATTCTCAGTCTTGCCGCGGCACAATTGGGAGCCTCAAAAGTGCATGGTATTGATATCGACGCCGCTGCACTTGCTCACGCTTGCAGCAACGCAGAAAAAAATATACTGAAAGCTCCTGTATCTTTTGGCTACCCTTGGGAAGAATTTGACATTCAACACGAAGAGCCTTTGTTAATCGCGATGAACATGATTTATTCTGAACAAAAAACTGCGTGGGAAGGTCTTAAACAGTGGCATAATCACCCCGCAGAAATTATCACTTCCGGCGTGCTTGTTGAGCAACGCGAAGAATATTTAAACTTGTGCAAATCTTGGGGATGGGAACTTGTAGAAGAAACCAGCTTAGAGGGATGGAAGGCTTTTTACTTTAATAATAATAAGCCAAAGCAAGCGTAGCGCCATAGTTATAGTAACAAATTTTGGGGATATCGTTAGGATGGAACCTCTTACCACCATAATAACGATGTTCATAAAAAGGAATGGCAGTAACTCCCCATTGCTTACAGGAAGTTATACAGGAG
>JACCVN010000528.1 GCA_013698165.1 Parachlamydiaceae bacterium
TCCATAAATCCCTTTAATCGTCAGCATTTTAAAGATCACAAGATCCCAATCGATATTGGTGTTTGGAGGAAGGATGCCTAAGAGGGCAATATTCGCGCCATGTTGTGAGAGTTCCAGCAAGGTTGCAAAACCTTTAGGGCTGCCCGACATTTCCATACCGACAGTAAAACCATGAGTAATCCGTAGTTTTTTCATCACATCGGTAAGCGATTCAGTAGCGACATTTACCGCTGCATCAGCGCCTAATTCTTTTGCTAATGAAAGACGATAATCATTGACGTCAGTGATGACAACATTTCTGGCACCTGCTTTTTTAGCAATTGCTACAGCCATGATACCAATAGGGCCTGCACCTGTGATTAATACGTCTTCGCCTACAAGATCACAACAAAGGGCAGTATGTGTAGCGTTTCCAAAGGGGTCAAAAATTGCAGCCAGATCATCCGAAACAGTGGATGGTAATGAAAACACATTTTCGGCAGGGAGTTTTAGATATTCCGCAAAACAGCCAGGGCTTTTAACTCCTACACCAATAGTATTCATGCATACATGTTTTTTGCCTTTGAGACAGTTCGGGCAAACACCGCATGTTAGATGGCCTTCACCGCTTACGCGTTCGCCAACTTTTAAGCCGACCACATTTTTACCCAGTTCGGCAATTTCACCCATGAATTCGTGACCAATGACAAGGGGAGTGGGGACAGTTTTTTGCGCCCATTCATCCCATTTATAGATGTGCACATCAGTACCGCAAATGGAAGTTTTGCGGACTTTTATGAGGACTTCATCATCTTTGATCGTTGGAATGGGAACATCTTCCATCCATAATCCGGGCGCTGCTATCTTTTTGACTAATGCTTTCATAAAAATCCATGGTTGAATGGCACGTTTATCAGTTAATTACAATTATGTGTGTAAATAAATAATTGAAACATTCCAACAAATTTAAGTAATGTTAGAAATAACATTATACCTGCTATCGATTTTTTTAGCAAGATTGAATCAGTTTTTCACAGGCTTTGGCATGTTGCTCAAAGTCAGGGCAGTATAGCTGTCATCACTGACGATTGCATCAGCAAATTGTACTGATTCAGAAATACCATTGTTTTGATCAACATTAAGATATGAAATAATTGTGCCACAAGGCTGTCTGCAATAAAAATTGAACTGCGTAGTTCCAAGTATCGGTGAGATCAGATAAGCCGCCGAAGGGTAAAGCGGTAGAGCTTCATTGATGTTCTCAATATTTTGTAGGATAGTGGGTCTTCGAGTGGTCGGTTCAATTTTAAAGAAGGACAATAATTTAAGAATTTTGTCTTTAGGATTTTCCTGTGCGTCATAGGGGACAGCAAGCTGGTTTGCCCAAATGCGCCAAAAAGCAGGATCTTCAGCAAGAATTTTAATTTCATGTGAAATTTCGGGTGAGTGTAAACCCTGTTTTTCAAGTTTAATAAAGGTTTCATTTAAAAATTCTTGTGATAACTCTGAGAGAATAAGAGTTTTGGGCGCAATGACATTACTTTTTTGATCAGCCATGGTTTGACCCCCCATTGAACCTTTAACCACATCTACAATAAACTTAACTACATTCCTTATCAGTTGAATAATTATTTTTAAGGCATGAGAAACACCTGCAATAATAGTATTTTTTATTTTAACTAATGATGTCATAAGATCGCTTTGCTTTAAATGCGTAGCCACTCCCTGGATTTTTTTGTCGCTTGGAGATGAGGCTGGAGCTGGCGTATTAACTCCCACACTTGCCGATTGGCCTTGTTCAAATTTGGAAGGTGCTACGCTAGACGTTGCATTCATGAAATCACCTTAAGGTTTTTGCCTACAGATTCAAATGCAGTGATAGCTCTATCAATATCTTCTTTCGAATGAGCAGCGGAAATTTGTACTCTGATGCGGGCTTTACCTTGTGGAACGACAGGATAGCTGAAACCGATGACATAAATGCCTTGATCCAGCATTTGACGTGCAAATTCTTGAGCAACTTTAGCATCACCTAGCATCACAGGAATGATCGGATGGCTTCCGGGCACCAGATTGAAGCCTAAAGCGCTCATTTTTTCTCTAAAGTAGGAACTATTTTCCTTCAGCTTTTTACGTAGATCATTTTTACTTTCAATAAGCTCCAGAACTTTTATAGATGCTGTGGCGATGCTAGGAGCAAGAGTATTTGAAAATAAATAGGGACGTGAACGTTGACGAAGCCATTCGATGATCTTGCCTCTACCTGAAGTATATCCCCCTGAAGCACCACCAAGGGCTTTTCCGAGCGTTCCCGTAATGATATCGACCCTGTCCTCAACCCCACAATATTCTGGAGTGCCCCTTCCATTTTCACCGACAAATCCAACAGCATGGCTATCATCAACCATTACAAGGGCGCCATATTTATCAGCAAGGTCGCAGATGGCTTTAAGATTAGCGATAGAACCATCCATTGAAAATACACCGTCAGTAGCGATTAATTTAAATCGGCAGCCTTCAGCTTCTTTTAAACGTGCTTCTAAATCTTGCATATCGTTGTTGTTATAGCGCAGGCGTTTGGCTTTGCAAAGTCGAATTCCGTCAATAATACTTGCATGGTTAAGGGCGTCGCTGATTACAGCATCTTCTTCACCAAGAATAGTTTCAAAGAGGCCGCCATTAGCATCAAAGCAAGAAGAATAGAGGATGGTATCTTCTGTTTTCAAGAATTCTGAGAGTTTTTTTTCTAGCTGGTGATGTACAGATTGAGTCCCGCAGATAAAGCGGACAGAAGAAAGGCCAAAGCCATAATGATCGTAGCTCTCTTTGGCAGAAGCGATCACGTCGGGATTATTTGCTAACCCTAAATAATTATTAGCGCAAAAATTAAGAACATTTCGCCCATCGGCAATTTTGATGCTCGCTTGCTGGGGGGAAACAATTTCTCTTTCTTGTTTGTAGAGGCCATTTGCTTTAAGCTCAGCGATTTGTTTTTCAAAATGTTGGATAAATTCTTGTCGCATGTCGATCTCTTTAATTTAATGGGGTTATGGACCTTTTGAATTGATCTTACTTGAGAAGAAGGGAGATTTCAAGCTAGAAGTCAGCCTAGCGTTTGGAAATTAAAACAATGTTAGTGGCCGTGGCGGTTGCAGGAGAAATTATCTTTTCTATAAGAATTTGCATACAAATGGGTTGCTATGCGAGAATATTGCCTTAAAGTAGACTCTTTTCGCCGATCCTGTTTATTAAGGAAGTACCTATGAAGTTTGTCATTTCTACGCAAGAGCTTAATTATCTGCTCTCAAAATGTCTAAATATTGTGTCTGCAAAGCCCACGATTCCGATCTTATCAAATTTGTTGATAGAGGCTATTAATGATGAGCTAATTTTTACTGCTACAGATTTAACAGTGGGTATTCGCTGTTTTACTGATGCAAAAATCCTTGAAGAGGGATCGACAACGCTGCCAGCGCGCAAATTAGCGCAGCTTGCTCGGGAGCTGACGGCGGTCAATTTAGAAATTTCGACAAATAGTAATGAAACGACAGAAATTATTGCCAATAGCTCGCGCTTTAAGCTCAATGGAATGAGCCGCAATGAGTTTCCTGCTTTGCCTTCCTTGGAAGAGGCAATGCAAATTACAGTCAAGCAGGCCCATCTTAAAGAGATGCTTTATCGAACAGCTTTTGCTGTTTCACGCGAAGATAGTCGCTATGTACTTACAGGAGTATTTCTTTCAATTGCAGATGGCAAAGCAACGTTTGCAGGTACTGACGGCAAGCGTTTAGCGCGCGCTTTTATGGATGTTAACATCGATTCATCATTTAAGGGGACTTATATTATCCCATTAAAAGCTGTGGAAGAGATACTTAAGAGTTTGCTTGAAGAGGGTGATGCTGTCATATACCTGATGAATGACAAAATTGCTGTGCATGCTAATCAAACTATCATGATTACAAAGTTGCTTTCAGGCGATTATCCTGATATCGACAGAGTGATCCCTCAGACCAGCGAAATCGTTGTCAATTTGCACCGCGAAGAGCTGATGACTTTGTTGCGACAAATCTCACTCTTTACTTCGGAGCAGAGCCATTCCGTAAGATTTGCTTTTGCTCCTGGAGAAGTCACAATCAGCGCCAATACCATGGATGTTGGCGAGGGTAAGGTGAGCATGCCTGTGAACTATCATGGCAAGAAACTTGAAATCGCTTTTAACCCAGGTTTCTTCCTGGATATTTTGCGGCATAGCCGTGGGGAAACAGTCTCATTAGCTATAACAGATGCCTATAACCCCGGCGTGATCACAGATGATGGCGCCACTACCGGAGCGTCAGCTTCTCCGTTATTTGTGCTGATGCCAATGCGTCTAAATGAGGAGTAGGTGGTCTACTTAAAATCTCTTTATCTGCACAACTTTCGTCTATATGAAGAGGCGTATGTTGAGTTTTGTCCTGGTGTGAACTGGATCTCCGGACGCAATGCTTGTGGTAAAACCTCATTGCTGGAAGCTATCCATTTGTTGGCATCAGGACGTTCATTTCGAACACATCAATTAGTCAATCTTATTCGACATCAGAGTTCCCATTTTTATTTAGAAGCACATTTTATTAAGCATGGCATCGCACAAAAGTTGCGGATGGTCCATAGCCCTAAAGAGCGCAAAATATTTATCAATAATACACAATGCACCTCAGTGTCAAATCTGATTGGGTTATTGTTAAGTGTCGTATTATCTCCTGACGATTTAAGTTTGATCTCTGGGGCTCCCCAAGAACGTCGACAATACTTAGATGCACAATTAGCGCAGGTGGACCCTTTGTATTTACACCATCTGAGCCGCTATCAGCGTGCCATGCGGCAGCGTAACACGCTTTTAAAGACAAAAAATTTAAGTACCATCGAAGGTTGGGAATATGAAATGGCCAACTCAGCGGCTTATATTCTTAAAAAAAGACTTCCTCTCATTGAACAGCTGCAAAATGAAGCTACACCGTTGCATCAATTAATCTCTGAAGAGCCTGTAGCTCTCACCCTTAATTACAGGCCTACAGGAAAGATTGAAGGGGATCCGAACTACTTTCGGGAGTTGTATATTGAACAGTATCAGAAAAATCGCGAGCGTGAAATGATGCTTGCCAGCACGCTTATTGGCCCACATAAAGATGATATTACGATCGCTATCGGCAGCAAAGAAGCACGTTATTTTGCTAGTGAAGGCCAGCAGCGCAGTTGTGCAGCTTCTTTAAGACTCGCCGAATGGAATTTATTGCATGCGAATAGTGAAGTGATGCCTTTAATGATTATAGATGATATCAATACAAGTTTAGATGCCGAGCGCTGCCGCCGTCTTTTTCAGCAGATCAACAAGCTCTCACAAGTTTTTGTGAGCTCTACATTGCCTCTACCTGAAGAATTCCGTGATCGCGAGCACATGGTCATTTGTCCAGGAGCATTTTAGTACGCTGTCAAGGTAGAAATAGTCTGAAATTCTATCTTACCAATTTACTAGTGCTTCGTCACACTAGTCCTTGGAGA
>JACCVN010000147.1 GCA_013698165.1 Parachlamydiaceae bacterium
CAATTTGAAGATTGTCAAAAAGTCAGCCTTCAAATTTTAAAGGTCAAGGATCTGCCCGAAAACATTCGAGAATGTGTAGAGAGCAACTTAGGTTTTGCCAACGCTAAGCTTATTGAAGCCTGTGACCCCATCCCGGAAAATGCAAAAAAACTACAAGAAATAGAAGCAGCAGATTAAAATATCAAACAGAAACACCGAGGCCAAAAAAATGCAAATTAAATCTACAATATTTACGACTATAGCGACATTATTACTCACAATGGGTGGACAAGTCACTGCTGATTATAACACCTATCAAGAAATTGATGAGAGCCTTTTCCCCTGCTCATGGTGCATTAATAAGGGATTTATACGAGGTGACCTCCTTTACTTACGGGCCTTTGAAGATGGTCTATCCAATCCATTCGAGCCTTCCTTTACAGAAACATTTCAAAACTCTAATGAAGATGACAGCTTGAATTTTGGGGTGACGCGCGGGCATGGCAGAGAGCCCAAATTTCGTTGGGATTTAGGCTACCGTATTGGTGCAGGCATAGACTTTGTTGGTTGTAACTGGGATATCGCTGCCTATTGGACACATTTTAGTCCTAGCGCAACCAAGAGCAGTACTGAACGCCCGCGCTGGAAATTAGATTATGATACCATAGATCTTTTAATCGGTTATAAATGCCAGTTAAACAGGTGTTTTGTGATTGACGCGTTTGGAGGCTTGCGCGGAGCACAAATTAATCAAAATATTCGAGGAAACTTTCTAACAATCTTAAGAGAGAATCAGTCATCCCGTGGAATAACAAGTTTTGCAAGGTTGAATAAAAAAGCAAAACAGGATTTTGAAGGTATCGGTTTCATTTTTGGACTTAAAGGTGAATTCCATTTTGATTGCGGGTTAACTTTCTTCCTAGCAGGGGATGCAGGCACATTGGTCGGCCGCAATAAAATACACTCACATTCAGAAATTCTTTTCGGTTCTTCCAACAGATTTGAAATTGGGTTTAAACGTCATCAAGAAGCGTGCCAATACTTTGTTGATAGCAATATTGGAATCAGATGGCAGACTTGCATTTTCGATAGCCTGGGACTAGTACTTGAATTAGCTTATGAAACACATAACTATTTTAACCACAACAGATTGAACGACGAAGGCAACCTATACATCAACGGTGGGTCTCTCTCTGCCGCTCTACAGTTCTAAAAATGGACATTAGGCGTTAGCCTGTGGACCAATGCAAGAAAAATTGTAGCCTCGAATGGGGTGACAGCATGTTGCCTATAGGATAGAAGTTGTCAAAATATGCTGCCGCCCCATTAAGGGCTTTGGGATTAGTTTGCATGGACCACAGGCTAGGGTGTTGTTTTTGTGCAAAAAATTGGGTTTTTTATTCACATGAATTTAAGTATATTTAGGTGTAACCTATTTGAGGTAATGTATTGCGAAATATACCGCACAAATGAACCTCTAGCCGCGAATGTGGCGACAGCATGTAGCCACACGCGTAAGCGTGTGGTAGATCAAGTTATAGAGTGAGCCGCGAATGTGGCGACAGCAAACGTTTGCTGTCAGCGCATTCGCAGCTTACGGGAATTCGATATCAACCACACGCTCACGCGTGTGGCTATATGCTGCCGCCGCATTCGCTCCTAGTTCTTGGATTTTTTCTGAGAGAAAATGTAGCCCCTACCCCTCTCATAACACATCCTTAAGTGGGTCGTTTTTTTGCAAAAAAATGTGAAGATGAATTTGTAGAGTTCCTATTATTTTTTTTTTGAATATTTGTTTTTTTTCTTTAAAAAAGGGAAAAAATGTCATTTCCTTTTGCAAAATCACCTAAAATTATGCCCCTTATTATACATTTTAGGTTGGCTACATTTTTGGAAAAAAAATGCAAGAAACGAGAGATTCGCGGCTAGGGTTTTGATTTTTTGCTGTAAATATAGGGTAAATTCACAAACTTTTAATTAATATTTGCTTCAACATAAATATTCAATATAGCTGAATCGGAGAAATTTCAACTATGTTGAGTATAAGATAAAAACAATGAAAGCATTTGTCTAATATAGCACAATATCAACACCATTCCACACATCTTGGCTTTCATTGCACCAAGTTTTGACACTTCGCCCAAACCTCAAAACCAGACTTTATTTTTTCTGAAAAGACCAGGCCACTATGCGGCTTTGTTTTTGGCCTTGACCCATTTCAATTGTCCTTACATCAAAAGGCTTTACGTTGTCTAAGGCTCGGTAAATACTTGGCAGATGGCTTGCCTTTGAGACTAAGGTTGTGAACCACTTGCATCTGACATTTACACTTTCACCAATCATGCGTGTAATGAAGGAGACTTCACCACCAGGGCACCAAAGCTCATTACTCATTCCCCCAAAATTTAAGGATTTTGTTTTAATCTTTAAATTTTTCCATTTTCGGGCAGTGCCGGCTTTAGCTTCAT
>JACCVN010000593.1 GCA_013698165.1 Parachlamydiaceae bacterium
TCATTGCAATTTTTAATTCTTGCTATTGCTGTAGAGATCTTCTTCCCGTCGACTTCGAAATTCTTGTTAAGAATTTCGCTGTCCCTTTTATTCATATCTTCCAGGCAATGCAGATAAGCCATATCGCTGACTTCTTCCAAGGATCTCCAATCTGCGAGGCTTAGATTACCCAGTTTTTGGGAAAATTTATTGATAGTCGCATTAAGTTCTTTTTTATCATGGCAATGGGTGATGGCTTTGAGAGCTTTAAAAAATTCTTTATCCAGCTTTTTGCCAGCGCTTGGACCCATCCCCCTCAATTTTTTACGAAGTAAAGTGTAGCGATCGTTGGTAAAAATTTCTGTTAGAACCGCATCTTGGCTTTTGTCTTTTAACTGAGCAGCAAAATCACGAGTTTTTTCATGTGATAAAGCAGCAAGAATAAGGCCTGCAATAGAAAGGATTGCAGAAACAGCGTATAAGCTTGTTGACCACACTGCAAACTGAGCAACAGGTTGAAAGAGATTGACCACTCCACCAATTTTTGCCGGGATTTCAACGACATCGCCAAAAGCCGCTGTGGCAGCTAACGCAGCGTGAGCAATCGCTTCAGAGCAACCATCTTTGGCGGTATATCCAAAATCTATTAAATTTTCTAAAAAGGCATAGAGAGTGATAGGTATTGAAAATAGCGGTAGTATCGCAATTTTTTTTGCTTCTAAAAGAGCTCCAGCAGGTTTAACATTGGTAAGAAGTTCAAAAATATCATTTGTAGCTGCAAAAACATAATGAGCCGTTTTTGCAATATCAAGAGGGACTTTAACCGCCAGAGAATCAAAAGCATCTTTAGTTGCAGTCCGTGCCTTATTCAGCCATTTAACAGTATTATTACTGAACGAATTGGCTTGGTGACTCCGATAAAACTGTGTTTGCACTTTACTTGATACAGGATTAGTCATATTATTTTCCTTTTCAGTAAGTGTATTAAGTCTTAGTTGCTTGTTTATCTTTATTATATAATAAATTAGCGGTTAAGCAAAGATAAAAATTGATATTAATTTTATTTGGGTTTATTTTCTATTTAGTTCAAAAACAGCCAGTTTTTTTTCAATTCCGTCTCTGCTTTTGTAATCGACAATAAGTTTTATCACGCAAAAAATTCCGATTCCAATCAATAGGGAATAACCAATCGGCGCCAACGGTGAAAGGGCTAAGACAAAACTTGAAACCACAAGAATTACAGAAGCAATTGTTGATATAGTATCTACAATCAACGAAGCTATATTCGAAACGCTTCTAGATTTTAATCGTCCTTCTAAGGTCGCTCTAATCGTATGAATTTCTGCCCTGGAATGATTTCTGATCGACTCTAAAGCTGTTTTTATGGCATCGCCTTTTATGTCGAAATGCTTGAGGAGGAAATTCTTATCCTTACTTTGGATGCAGTCCAAATAAGCCAAATCTCCAGCTTTTCTTAGTTCGCTCAAAACATTTTGATCAATGCCACTCATTTTGATTTCTTCAATAATTCTTTCGATAGACGTTTGGTCCCCTTCTGCCAAACGAGCGAGCTCTGCGTCTACTTTTTTTGCCAGGGTCTTATCAGCAATCTTCAATGCATAACGTAAAGATTCATTTTCCGGAGCTTCCCTTAAACGTTGTAAAAAAGCGGAATTGCTGACAGCTTTCAATTCATCATTAAATTTAACAGCTTCGTATTGTGCAAAGACGGAATAGATGATTTTAGCGACCGACAGTATTGCAGAAACTGCTCCTAGTGCTGGAATCCAAATTAAGTTCTTTAAAGGGACAAAGAAATTGACTACAGAACCGATCGCCGAAGGAATTTTTACGAAATTTCCTAATGCAGCCAATATTTGCAATCCTGGCATCGCAATGGCAGTATAATTGGGTTTATGTTTAATTGAAGAAAAAATTGCCTTTACAAAATCAACGATGACATTAACGCAGTCGTTTAGTTTATTAGAAATAAAAAGCAGCCCGGAAGCAACAATTTTTTTTACTTTTGAAAATAAACTCTCAAGAGTAGATGCAATATTTTCTGAATTAAGAGAAGTAATGATACTGCTAGCGAAGCTAACAGTTTTATCAGCACTCTTCTTGATTAGCCCATGTAATTTACTCGATGGGCTCTGTATCTTTTCGTTGCCCTTTTGGAGTAATGACACCTTTTTGCTATTAATCGTTGCAGAAGGATAAAGTGTCTTCGCTTGACGCATTTTTTGAGGATGCGAAGGGAGGTAAAAAGGTGAGGCGAAGTAGTTACTTTGTAATGATTGCTCTAATAACATGTTTTTAAACCCTATTGTTACTAATTATAAAATATATTATAGCACTTTTGCGTTAAGATTAAATTAAGATAACTAAAATAGTGCAATTTTTATTTATAAGGAGTAGGTTATAGAAGGAAGAGAGAAGGTAATGAGCCACCCACCTGTTTTGACGCTAAGACGCAAAAGTGTAGGGACACAAAGAAAGAGAAGAAGACTGTCTGTGAATTTTATATTGGTTATCCCCACATTCCACTTAAGGCTTACCGGCCTTTTGCTCCACGGGGCTTCCCACTTTTATGGCTCCCGCGATTAAGCAACTTAACTTGAGATCGAAATCATGCTATTCACCTAATCATTTTTTGACCTTGATTTCAATCACCTGTCAGACTCTTCTCGGGCTAGGGTGTTGTTTTTGTACTGTTTTTGTGCTGTTTTTGGACACATTCCTTCATGTGGATTTATGGTGTATATGTCGATGCAATTATTAACCTAGATGTTTGTGATTTTTATCCCGTTATTTACTGCACAAAATGAACACTCTAGCCGCGAATGCGGCGGCAGAACGTTGTTCGCGCAATGGACACTTTTGTTGGCTTTGATTTGGATCGTTTCCCATTGGAATACAGTGCTTTATTTTAATGGAATCTTCATAAACTACAATATCAT
>JACCVN010000598.1 GCA_013698165.1 Parachlamydiaceae bacterium
CGGTTTTTAAGTATTGATTTACGAGCAACAAACACCCCCGAATGGGTGTGTGGGCGAGTAGCCCAGGGAAAGCGAAGCGCAGCCCTGGGTAAATAAAATTCAAGATTGCACCCCTGAAAGGGGTGCGGGAGAGCTGTCGGGTTTTTTACTAGTGACACTTTATTGCCCACACCCCTTTCAGGGGTGTAATCCTTTTATTAAAGGACCCAGGGCAGAGCTTCGCTTGCCCATGGCTACAGGCCCATACCCCCATCCGAGGGTGTTATTTAGAGGCATAATTTTCTAAAGAAAACAGAATTGAAAGACTTAGATGTGTGTGAAAATTCAACGTAGAAATAGAAACAAAAACAACACCCTAACCCGTAGCTGCAGCTGTCTTCGCTATCGCTCGCAAGCCTTGCTACGGGCAGCTACGGGCTAAAGAGAGAGATCCACTATCGTGGGTTAGCTACAAGCCCTTTGAGGCAAAACTACAAACACGTAACGTGCTAGAATGCAACTTGTTGAGGGAACATCGCTGCTAATCCACGGTAGTGGATCTCTCTCTGTAGCCCGTAGCAAGGCTTGCGAGCGATAGCGAAGACAGCTGCAGCTACGGGTATGCAAAAAAACCCCTCATAACCCTGACAAGGGTTCTTCTCTTTTTTCTATTCATAGGATTTGACAAGATTTTGGGTGATGATAAGGCTTACGCCAGTGGCTAGAGTGTTATTTTATGCAGTAAATATCTTGATAAAATCACTCTTATTTTAGCCTACATCGCTTTCCCTTTTTTGACCTAGTGAGGTTCCTGATCTGTTTTAAAGAATTTCCAGAGGCGATCCATTTGCTTCCATGAGTTTATTTCTGTTACTTATCAGCAGCTTCTGATTCAGATAGAGTTTTTGAATTTCCACGCTACTATCAAACTGAATCTCTTTGTATATTTTACTTGGCAAGAACTTATATTTTATCAAGATTTCAATGATATCCTTACGGCAAATTGCACAGTTCAATTTATCATATACATCTACAAGCGTAGCTTTACAATCACTGTCCCTGTTAGTCTGGAAAATTTTAATGTAACTTTCTGCCAAGCTGTGAACTAATTCGATGCTGTGTGCTTCATGTAATAAATGCCTTAGTAATTTTCCATCGCCGTTTTTATAGTTAGCAATGAGCAAATTAGTGTAAATGTATGAACGCTTGGATTCAGCAATTTGTTTCAATGCAAAATCCCTAATTTTTTTATTTTTAAAAAAACTAAGGGCATTCACCGCAAATTCAATCAATCTGTCATTAGTTGCGGTATTTGCTTTTTGATAAATTCAAAATATATTCATAGTCGTAGGGAAAGGGCACCTTAGCAAATATTCTAAGGTATTTTTCTTGCTTCAATCTATCTGTTTCAATCAAAAAATCATCTGCTAGCTTTTTAATATCAGCAATAGAGATTTCCTTAAACCGCGATTCAGGAACTGAACAACGGTTCATCCTTATATTTTCGCTTACAAATTTATAGTCAAATGCAGATTGATCCCCCTTTTTCTTCATTCTAAGTTTTTTATTTTCTTGGATCGCATCAGCATATGATTTAACAAATGGATTGTTTTCGGCAGCTTTTTTGATTTCCCCATATACATCAATTGATGGGTATTCGCTCTGAAAGAAATTAACTATTGATCCGTCTTCCCAGGCATCAGGATTGTTTTGTAGAAGTTTGCCTTTGGACTCAGCAATATATTTCAACCCTTGTAATCCATCCAGGGTGATTACCGCCCTCTCTCCGCACCATTCGGAACCAGCTATTATATTTTTATGAAGCCGTTTGTAAACAGCTTTTTTAGCTGTTTCATTTCCATTTTTTGCAAACAATGCAGCTAGTTGAAATAATTGTTCGAGTACCCACGTATCTGACTTCTCAATCTCAAGCTTATCCAAAATGGCATCTATTATCTTTCCTTTTTGAATCGACTGGCATATCAGTTGAAATAGGTAATTAGATCTATCTCCTTCGCATTGCGGGTCATAGGCACACGCTGATAATGCTGCGTATTTTATTTCTCGTGTAAAGTCCACTTCCCCATGATGTTTCATTAGGAGATAAGCTTCGCCTGTTCCGCGCATAATTGAGGATTTGAACTGTTTTTTTAAACAACAACAATCTTTATAAACCTTCATAATACTTCCATTGCTACTTAATTAAAGCGATTATCATAGCCGTAAAAATGTATCATTGCAACCCTATAATATCCACTGTGAAAGTAGTGAAAAGATTTGTATTGTCAAGAAACTGATGTGGCTACAAATTAGGGTGTTGTTTTTGTGCAGTAAATAACGGGTTAAAATCACAAACATCTTAGTTAATAATTGCATCAACATATTTATGATAAAACCACATGAGGGAATTTGTCTCAAAATAGGACAAAAACAACCCTAGTACACTGTAAGGTAAATATGGGGCTTCCCTCTTAAGCGGCTCCAGTCACGGAAAGTCAAAGTAGTGAGTTAAAATGCAAAATCAAACTGTCTAGACTTTAGGGACTTTTGAGGGGGTTTAGATGTAATTTCTTGGATTCTCACGGCAGGTGATATCCGCACAGGCTCCACAAAAGAGTCGACTATGCCGTCGGCGATGGCTCGTTGGCCATCACTTGTGTACACAAATTGGTAGACACCAGGAATTTGCAAGAGAATAAAAACTTTCTGAAGCTAATTTCTGGCACGATATGTGATATCCTGTTAAAATTCTAAACGTTGTACATATTCTTTAAAGGACTCATGTTCTTAGATTGATAGTCAATAAAAAAACTTAATAAAGATATTCATATGAAATTTAAAGAATCAAAAAAATTTATCTCTATGCTGTACCAAAATCAGCAATTTATTGAAGATGGGCTACTGCTGGAACCTAACCCTCCGGAAGACGTCAAAAAACTGCTTAAAAACTTTAATGAAGTCATAAACGCCGCCGAAAGAACAAATAATGATAATCAATGGGAAAAATTTTTAGATCAATACGATAGTAAAATTCAAACGATCCTCGACTTTGTTCAAATGCTCGCTTCAACAA
>JACCVN010000603.1 GCA_013698165.1 Parachlamydiaceae bacterium
TTAAAGAAAAGCTATTCTATTTTGCTGGTAATGGTCACAGACTTGATTCCACGCAAAGTGGTCTCTTTGACCATCAACTCAAAAGGCTCAATATATATAGATTCGCCTACTTCGGGATGATAACCCATTTTCTTGACAATGAGCTCTTCTAGAGTTAAATCACCTTCATGATCGAGAAGTACGCCAAACTGGCTATTGAAATCACTGACCAGAAGTGTGCCCGGAAAAGTACGATCAATCACCACTCTTTTCTTAACGCCACTTTTTTTACCGATGAGGTTTCCACCCTTACCAAGAATCTCTTCCACAACATCTTCCAACGTCACAACACCGATGGCATTGCCTTGCTGATTTAAAATGATGGCAGCTTCCTGATTATTTGATCTGAATTGCTTAAGAAGACGCGTTAAAGGAGTTGTTTCAGTGACAAACCAAGGGGCGCGGGCATCATCTCGAACCTTTCGCTGTTCAGGAGATCGTATCAAATCGCGTGGGAAAGCTATCCCCACAATATTGCTTAGGCGTTGATGATAGATGGGCAAATAAGAAATTTCAGATGCGGAAAATACTGCTCTAGCATGATCGATAGAGCTATTTGAGGAAACCGTCACAGTTCTACTTAGGGGCTGCATTATCTGTCGCGCGGTTTTTTTGCGTAAGTTGAAAATATTTGAAGTGATCTCGTTAAACTGATTTTTGTCGCTTGAATAGGGCTGGTCCTCTTCTTGATCTTCCAGGATCTTCTGTAATTCTTCCTGGGTCAGATAGATCTGGGCTTGTGCTGCACCTTTATTTTTGCTGAATATGCGTGTCACGAACTCTAAAATATAAAGAAAAGGAGCCATCACCTTTGTCGATGCATAGAGAATGGGGATTCCTAACATAGCAACGTGCTCGGCATATCCCCTGGCAGCAAACATAGGGGCCAGTTCACCTAAGATCACCACTAAAAAAACTTGAGAAAGAGGAGCTAAATCAGGGCTAACACCAATGGCCTCATGGAACTCACGGGCACATTCGGAGCCAAAAAACATGGCGACACTGACACCAATCAAAGTTGTTCCAAACAGCTTGGATGGATTATGCAAAAGCTCATTAAGCATTAATGCGCGTCGGTCTTTCTTACTGACGTAATAATGTAAGCGCACTCTATTGAATGAAACGCAAGCCATTTCAGTCATTGAATAGAACGCTAGTACAACAACAGAAAGGAAATTGAGCAATAACCAATATAAAGCTGTTGTCATCGATAATCTCAGTGTCGAAGTTTAAGAACAACTTTTACGATAGTTTCAATACAAATTTCAATTTCCTGCAAAGTCGTAAAACGGCTTAAGGAAAAACGCATACTTGAGCCGGCCACCTCTTTTGAACATCCCATATTGAGCAAAATGCGCGATGGCTCGAGAGCTCCTGAAGAGCAAGCAGAACCATGACTCACGGCAATCCCTGCAAGATCTAAAGCGGTCAAAAGAGTCTCTCCTTCGACGCCTTGAAAAGCTAAATTCGAGGTATTAACAACTCTAGGCCCCTGTCCATTAATTGAAACCCCCGGAATCTGTCGCATTAATTCTTTTTCAAAAATATTCCTGAGTTCTTCCATCCTTTTTGAAGCGGAGGGAAGTTCAGTTCGCAATAATTCAATAGCGGTTGACATTCCGACTATGCCGGAAAGATTCTCTGTGCCTGCACGACGACCGAATTCTTGATCGCCGCCAATGATTAGTGGAGCAAGTTTCAGCGAAGAGCGCGCCACCAGAAAGCCGATTCCTTTTGGAGCATGGAATTTATGGCCGCTAAAAGCCATCGCAGTTACCCCTGGAGGAATTTTAAACTCTTCCTTACCCATCAAAGCCACCGCGTCGACAAAAAATGGAATTTTATGTTCCTGCGCAATTACGGCTATTGCCTCGAGATCAGTTTTTACGCCCGTCTCATTGTTGACAGCCATGAGAGTAATCAATCGGGTGTCAGGGCGCAACGCTTGTTTTACAGCTTCCGGTGTTACGGCACCAAGCATACCAGTTTCCAAAAATGTACTGTGAAGACCATTTTTTTCTAATTTTTTCACGCTTGAAAAGACGCAAGAGTGTTCGATATTTGAAGTAATGATGTGTCCACTGCTCCCTGGAATAAATAAACCCTGCAGAAGAATATTGACCCCTTCAGTGCCACCGGAAGTAAAAATAATCTCGTGTGGACGCACACCAAGATAAGAAGCGATATCTCCCCTTGCCTGGATTAATTTCTGTCTGGCCTTTTGCCCAAAAGAGTGAATGCTTGAAGGATTGCCTTCACTCC
>JACCVN010000605.1 GCA_013698165.1 Parachlamydiaceae bacterium
ATCCTACTCCTATGACGTTTCGAAATTTTATCGAAATCACCGCCTAATTTAATGTAGTCTGCTGCGTCTCGCAGCAGGTGTTCAGTGAGTAAGAAGGTAGGCATGTACGCTTCCGTAGACCTGCGAAACGCAGCAGACTACAATCTTTTCCAAGGGGTCAGTATTTCATGGCCGGTATCGGTGATCAACAGTGTGTGTTCCCACTGCGCGCTGGGTTTCCCATCACGTGTCCGTGCCACCCAGCCATCGTGAATATCGATAACAGCTTCACTGACTCCGGCATTTATCATCGGTTCTATAGTAAATATCATGCCCGGAACAATTACAATGCTATTTTTATTGCGGCAATGGGGAACTTGAGGGCCTTCGTGGAATCTTACGCCGACGCCATGAGCAACAAACTGATGCACTACAGAACACCCTTTGGAATTCGCATAGGCCTCAATGACATCGCCAATAGCACTGACAGGAATTCCAGGTTTTAAAATCGCGATCGAGCGCATTAAACATTCGTAAGCCACGTCCACGACAAGTTGTTTTTCCGGAGAAATTTTTCCAATAGTCACCATACGACTGCAATCGCCAATATATCCATTTAGGATGGATGACACATCTATATTGAGAATATCTCCATCTTTTAAGACAGTTTCATTAGGGATACCATGGCAAATTACTTCATTCAAAGAAGTGCAAAGTGTTTTAGGGAAAGGAGGTTGTCCATAGTTTAAACATGCCGGAATGGCATTAGCCGCCCCATGCAGACGCTGGGAGACCTCATCCAAATGCAATGTCGTAACTCCTGCTTTGGCTTCTGCGCAGATAGCATCCAAAATATTTGATGTAAGCACACAGGCCTGACGGATGCCTTCAATCTGCTCTTTGGTCTTTATAAGAATGTCATACTTTTTCAAATAATGCTTTTTAAGTTCTTCGGGAGATAAGGCTGACGGTGTTGTTTGTCCTGCTCCAACATTAGGAAAATGACATTTTTTCCATTTTTTTCCACTTCCACACCAGCAGAGATCATTGCGTCCAATCATAATGTATTCCTATTAGTTCCCGGTTTTCTTTGTTTCTTCGGCTTGAGACTTTCGCAAATAGAGAAGTTCGAGGGTACTATTTTTTGATGATTGGCCCCACATTAACTTTTCATTGGCAATTTTCCCCATCAGGCATGGATCTGGGGCTAGCTCTTGCCATTCCCAATGCCCTTCACCGCAAAATTTTTCTATTTTTGGTCTTAGCATAGAGCTATTTGGCGTGACGATGGTAGTAATGCTTTCAATTTTATCACAAATTTTTTCTATCGGCAAGATGGCTGGTTTTGAAACGTCAAAAATATTTCCCTCCAATTTCACCCCAGTCACATAGTAAACTCCACCCATCTTAGCATCTATGCAAACGGCAAAGGGGCCATCATTTATTGGAGCAAAGCACTCCAAAGTAGAGATCCCAATAATGGGGATCTTGACGGCATATCCAATTGCCTGCGCGGTTGCTACAGCCACCCGAATACCTGTAAATGACCCTGGCCCAACACCTGCAGCTACAAAAGATAGATTTGTGGCAGTCAGGCCTAAAAGTGTCAGGCCCTCATTAATTGCTGAAAGCATGTATTTGGAACTATTTAGACCGTAGGGAAGCGCTCTATGAAATCGAACCCTATCAGATTCTAATATTGAGACTATTCCTCGTTCAGTAGCTGTTTCAATTAAAAGTGAGAGCATTACAATATTTCAATCCGTGAGGGAACAATCACTTTTTGCAAAGTTTTGATGAAGTAATTATCAGTCATGCCAGACATAAAATCTGTGACCATGCGTACCGCTGACTCATTTTCAAGATAAGCTGACGGCTTATTATTCAAAAATTTTTCCCAAATAAAACTTTTGTCACCTTTAGAGTTTAGGTCATTTAGCAAGGTTTCAAAAAGCAGACGATAGCACCGCTTAATTTTAAGGGATTCAACTTTGAGTTTAGGGTGCGTATAGATCTCCTTAAAATTGAAAGAGCGAATAATTTTAAGAGCCTCAAAGGCTTCCTCTGAGACTGCAATGTAGTCTTTATTGTAGCTGTTAACGATGACATCCCTAGCGAGAGAATTTAAAATCTGTTTATTTGAGCTGCCCAAGGAGGTTTTAGGGATTTGATTGCGATCAATAATTCCCAACGCAATCGCATCTTCAATATCTTTGCCAAGGTAGCTCATTGTATCGCAAAGTTTTACTAAACAGCCTTCCAATGTTGCGGGGATAATGTCTTTGTCCGGATCGGCAATTTTTGCCTTCTTTTCGGTGATGTGATCTTCCCATGTTTTACCAAAAACTGGAGAAAGCTTTGTAGAGGCCATTCCTCCATCGTGGCACAAAAAACCATCGTAGACATTTAAACCAAGATTTAGGCTTTCTATCTCATTCAACAAACGACAAGATTGCCATGGATGTGCAAAAATGCCATTTCCATGCTCTTCAGAAAGTTCAGAAAGATATCCTTCACCTTCATGGCCAAAAGGAGGATGACCCACGTCGTGCCCGAGGGCAATTGCTTCAATTAAATCTAAATTTAAATGCAAAATTTCGCCGATGCCTTGAGAGAAATTGTTGACCAACTGTACATGCAAGCCTCGGTGAGTGATGTGATCATTATCGACAAGGTAGACAACTTGCGTTTTGTCGTTATATCGCATGTAGGCTTTTGAATGGATGATACGGTCGACATCTCTGCGATAACATAACCGATGGTCTTTTTCGACTGGAACTTGACGAACATGATTTTTAGAATACGCAGCTTTAGGGTGAAAGGATTGTTCTTCCCGATCCTCTGCCTGCTTTCGATAGTTCTGTAAAATTTCTTCGGCCGCCACATGCGTATTTTTCATAGATCACCTGTTTTATTACTAAGTATCTTAGCATAAATCGACGCACTGATCGAGAAAATAATCTTTGAAATCTTTTGCAAGTGTTATTTAGTAGAAAATACCCTTGAAAAGTAAGGTAGTAGGAGATAAAATTACACACTACCCGCAAACTCGACTTTAGACTTTTTTAAGGGCAACAGCCTTTGGCTAAAGTCGAACTATAGAGATTAGCATTTGCTAAACTCATTATTTTACACTTGAGGCGCACATTGGACCAAGATGAATTCGAACGATCACTAGAAGCCGAATTAGAAAATGTCATGATCAGCTCCCTTGAAGAAGACCAAAATTCGAGCATCGATAATACTCCCCCGGACTCTCTCTGCTTTTTTCCCTTATTACGCCGTCCATTTTTCCCTGGAATGGCAGCTCCGCTTGTCATTGAGCCTGGCCCCTATTACGATATTCTTAAAGTTATTGCAAAAACAAAACATAAATGTGTCGGCCTACTTCTGACTAAAGTTGAAGCCACTGATATCTACAGTGCGACTTTCGATGATCTTTATAGCGTTGGAGTACAAGCCAAAATCCTGCGCATCATCCCTATGGAACAAGGCGGCGCGCAAGTAATCTTAAACATGGAACGCCGTCTAACTGTTACAGAGTCTGTCCCAACAGTTAAAGGGTTAAAAGCGAAAGTCCATTATCATACAGATATCCCAATTATTTCTGATGAGCTTAAGGCCTATGCCATAAGCATTATTTCAACGATCAAAGAGCTGCTCAAGCTCAATCCCCTCTTTAAAGAAGAGCTGCAAATTTTTCTTGGCCATTCCGATTTTACTGAACCAAGCAAACTCGCAGACTTTGCTGTGGCGCTGACAACAGCATCCCGTGAAGAACTGCAAGATGTGTTAGAAACTTTTGACGTGCAAAGCAGAATCGATAAAGCACTGCTGCTATTAAAAAAAGAATTGGACCTAAGCTTATTGCAAAACAGCATCAATAAAAAAATTGAAGCGACAATCTCGAAAAGCCAAAAGGATTTCTTTCTTAAAGAACAGCTAAAAACTATCAAAAAAGAACTGGGCCTTGAAAGGGATGACAAATCTATCGAGAGGGAAAAGTTTGAATCCCGCTTAAAAGAACGCAAAGTGCCCGCCGATGTCTCCAAAATTATTCATGATGAACTTGAAAAGCTCAGTGTCCTTGAAGTCCAGTCAGGCGAATACGCGATTTGCCGAGGATACTTAGATTGGCTAACAAATGTGCCTTGGGGTCTCTATAGTGACGAATGCCACGGCCTGGCGACTGCTCAAAAAATATTGACAGAAGACCATTATGGTCTCGAAGATATTAAAGAACGCATACTTGAATTCATTAGCGTCGGCAAACTTTCCGGCGGTATCAAAGGAAGCATTATCTGTCTTGTCGGCCCACCAGGAGTTGGTAAAACAAGCATCGGAAAAAGTATCGCCAGAGCACTAAACCGCAAATTCTACCGTTTTTCCGTCGGTGGAATGCGCGATGAAGCTGAAATCAAAGGGCACCGGAGGACTTATATCGGCGCTATGCCCGGAAAGCTCATACAGGCTCTAAAAGCCTGCCAAACAATGAATCCTGTCATCATGCTCGACGAGGTCGACAAGATGGGTAAAAGCTACCATGGCGATCCTGCTTCAGCTCTTCTGGAAGTGCTTGACCCTGAACAAAATTGCGATTTCTTAGACCATTATTTAGATGTGCGCTGCAACCTCTCTGACGTATTGTTTATCGTGACTGCAAATATTTTAGATACTATCCCTGAGCCTCTGAAGGACCGTATGGATATATTGCGTCTTTCGGGATACATCATGCAAGAAAAGTTGGAAATTGCCAAAAAGTATTTAATCCCACGCAATAGAAAAGCCATGGGACTAAAAACGGCGCAGATCCAGTTTAAAACCGAGGCTCTTAAAACCATTATTAATGGATATGCTCGAGAAGCAGGTGTGCGCACACTTGAAAATCTTATCAAAAAGATTATGCGAAAAGTGGCATTTAAGATTGTAAGTGCCGATGAACAAAAGCAAAAGAAAGTCTCAACGAGATCTAAGAAAAAAGTGTTTGTTCCTGAAGCGCCAGAAAAAGTTACCCTTGAATCTGAAGGGCTTATAGAGTTTATCGGCAAGCCGTTATTCAGCAGTGACCGCTACTACGAAAGAACTCCTGTGGGAGTCTGCATGGGATTGGCATGGACTGCCATGGGGGGAGCCACTCTGTATGTTGAAGCGATTAAAGTCGCAGGCGAAAAAACAGGCATGATGCTGACAGGTCAAGCCGGTCCCGTGATGAAGGAATCTGCTGAAATTGCCTGGAGCTATCTCCACAGTGCAATTAAAAAGTACACCCCTGGTTATACATTTTTTGAAAAATCTCAGGTCCATATTCATATTCCTGAAGGAGCGACTCCCAAAGATGGTCCTTCAGCAGGTATCACGTTAGTTACTGCCCTCCTGTCCCTAATGCTTGATGTGCCTATACTCGACAATCTGGGGATGACCGGCGAGCTCACACTTACCGGACGCATTTTAGCTATTGGAGGCCTTAAGGAAAAATTAGTCGCTGCCAGACGCTCAGGTTTAAAAGTCTTAATTTTTCCTAAAGATAATGCCCGCGACTATGATGAACTTCCCGATTATATCAAAAAAGGAATGGTCATCCATTTTGTTGAACATTATGATGAAGTTTTTAAAATCGCCTTTCCTCAAGAAAAGTAATGGATTTCAAATAATGAAAAAATGGTCGGATGACTACCAAAAGAAAATTATTGAACCAAATGAATTATCTAATAAGATTGCGCAGTTTAAAGCCCAGGGGCTTACAATTGGGACCCTTAATGGATCATTCGACCTTTTGCATGCTGGGCATCTTCAAATTATTTATGAAGCCTCACAGGTCGCTGACCTCCTTATTGTGGCACTCAACACCGACAGTTCAATTCAACGCTACAAAAACATCAAAAGACCGATCATCCCTCTGCAATACCGCCTTCAAATGATGTGTTCGCTTGCATTTGTGGATTATGTCACTTGGTTTGATGAGACAGACCCAAAAGCACTGTTGGAAATTATACGACCTCATGTGCACGTCAATGGGGCTGAATATGGACATGAATGTCTCGAAGCCGATACTGTTATAGAACATGGCGGTGCGGTGCATATTGTCAATTTGGTTCCTGGGCTTTCAACAACCTCGATTCTTAATAAAATTGCGTCTTTGTAATTCGACTTTGCGTTTTTTTCGTTAAGTTTAGGGAAAATAAATTAGGATACTTTTATGCGACTGTTGGCCACTTCTCAAGAACGTGAAAAGAGCATTGTCCTCTCAGAGTATCTTTCGAATGTCGGCATCGAAAACCAATTAGAAGTGGTCAATGAACAAGATTGGGGAAATAACGACTTTGGCATAGCGACATATAGTATTTGGGTTACCGACGAAGACCTCTTTGAAAAAGCTCAAAACATCTCCAACGCCTACTACGCCAATCCAACAGCTCGTGAATATCACGAGACAAAACCCATTATACCCGAGCTGAATTCCCCTCCAACTCTTTCCATTGATGATGACGAGACTTTCTACGAAAAAAGGAAGCGTACCACACGTCCGGTTCCATGGAGCAAAGAGCCTATCGGCCTTATCACTCTCTATTTTTTATTCGGCTGCTGCCTGCTGTTTTTTATGACGGAAATATCTGCCCCTACATATCCAAAAACTGTTTCACCGTCTAACGAAACTGCCCCCCCATTTACAGAAACCGTTTCCCCTTCATTGCCTTCAATACCGATCTTTTTTTCAGATCTCAAAAAAGACCTTCTTTTTGATTATCCTGAAGCCTACAAGATCATCGATAAGCTTGTAAAAATTTATGGAATCGACAAGCTGCAAAATTTGGAAGATCTTCCCAAGGAAGGTGTTGCCCTCTTAAACCAGTTTTATAACACGCCTTATTGGAGGGGTTATTATGATGAAGCTTTCAAATACTTAAAGAATCCCTCAGGCTTTAAACCTAGTAATGCTCCTATGTTTGAAAGAATCAAGCAAGGGGAATTTTGGCGGCTTTTTTCACCGGCGTTGCTGCATGGAGATTTTTTTCATATCCTCTTCAATATGATGTGGCTGGCAGTGATTGGTCGACAACTTGAACAACGCATGGGCCGTATGCGCTACCTCCTTTTCATACTTATCACAGGGATCATTGCCAATATCATACAATATCTTGTTGGGGGTTCCAACTTTCTAGGGTTTTCAGCAATCCTCTGTGCGATGCTAACCTTTGTATGGGTCAGGCAACGGCGCTCCCCGTGGGAAGGCTACCAACTGGAAAGATCAACTTTCGGCTTCATGATGTTTTTTCTCTTCACGATGTTAGCAATTCAAGTTACTTCCTTCTACACAGAAATTGCATTCGGGCAAGCCATCGCCCCACCAATCGCCAACACAGGGCATATGACAGGCCTGCTATTAGGCTACATTCTAGGCCACTTCAACTTCTTCGCTTGGAAATAAGAAAAGGAGGGAACGCCCCTAAGAATTTTAAGTGGTAATTGCATTTGCCAGAAAGCGATGAATGCGGTAGGCATGTTGCCTTCTACATCTCGCAGCAGGAGTTAAGATGAACTAGAGACAGCATGTACGCTTCGCTGACTCCAGCTTCGATACGCAGCAGCTACATGCTGCCACATTCGTAATAATATTGTTGCACGGTAGCTAAGAACAAGGTATACTCATGCTCCGTCACCACAACACTAGCACTATCCTATGAGCGTACGCGACATTATCATATTAGGCTGTTCCAGCCAGCAACCAACCAGAAGAAGAAATCATGGCGCTTACCTATTCCGGTGGAACGATGAGGGTTTATTGTTCGATCCCGGTGAAGGCACACAGCGTCAGTTTATATTTGCAAATGTTGCTCCGCCGGTTGTGTCGCGAATTTTCATCTCACATTTTCACGGTGACCATTGCTTAGGCTTAGGTTCAATGCTAATGCGGCTCAATCTCGATAAGGTGACGCATCAGATCCACTGTTACTATCCTGCAAGTGGAAAGAAATACTTTGATCGACTTCGCTACGGGACGATTTATCATGAGACAATCAGCGTCGTCGAACACCCTGTGTCTGCCGAAGGACTTGTGCATGACGATGGACGTTTCCGCATTGAAGCAACATTCCTTGAGCATGGCGTTGACAATATTGGTTGGAGAATTACAGAACCTGATACTCGCAAGTTTAATCGTGAAAAGTTAAATGCATTGGGAGTGTTTGGTCCTGCGGTGCGTGAACTACAACAGCATGGCTTTATAGTCATCAATGGTAAAAAAGTTACTCTTGACGATGTCAGCGTAATTCGCAAAGGTGACAGCATTGCAATTGTCATCGATACCCGCTACTGTCAAAATGCTATTAATATTGCTCGCGATGCAAAAGTTCTTCTTTGTGAAAGTACTTACCTAGATGAACATCGTGACTTGGCATACAAGCATTTTCATTTGACCGCAAAAGAAGCTGCGACTATCGCTAAAGAGGCAAACGCAAAAAAGCTAATCCTCACTCACTTTTCTGCCCGTTACTTGTCTCTTCTCGATTTTGAAGTGGAAGCCCGTTCGATATTCCCCAATACAGATGTTGCTGATGATATGCTTACCTTTCCTTTTGAAAGGTAAATCCGAAGTCTACTAAATAGGTTTTGTGACATGTTTCTCCCTGCAATTTACCGATTCCTCGAACACTTGCATGTTATCAAAAATGCCTCTGAACATACTTTAAGAAATTACGCTATCGACCTCAATTTCTTCAAAATGTTTTTGGAAAGTATTTTGCTCAAAAGTTTAAAACCTAACGATCTAGCAGATAAAATTAGGATTTTTCCTGAGAATTATAAACGTGATACCACAAAAGATCATCTCCTTTCTCTTGGTTTGATAGACCGCAGGCTCATTCGGAATTTTCTTGCCCAATTAAATATCAAAGAAAAAAATCGTCGCACAATTGTACGTCGAATCTCATCACTCCGCAGCTTTTTTAATTTCGCCCTTTCGCAGAAATTGATCGAAAAAAGTCCTTTGGAAGATATTGAAAGCCCCAAAATTGCTAAAAATATTCCTCAAACACTCGACTACGATCAAATTCAAAAGCTATTTGAGCAACCTGATGTGAGTGACTATCTTGGCTTTCGCGATCGCGCCATTATGGAACTATTTTATAGTTCCGGATTGCGAGTTAGCGAATTAGTAAGTCTAGACCGTGAGAATTTTGACCCCAAAAGCTTGCTTGTCAAATTAAAGGGAAAAGGTAAGAAAGAAAGGGTCATTCCAATCACAAAAAATGCGGCTGAATGGATAATGAACTATCTCAACCATGCTGAGAGGCACTTAAATCTTGATGGTCATTTAAGGCAGCAAGATGAAAAAGCGATTTTTCTTAATCGTCTTGGCACAAGACTTACGCCGCGGTCGGTCGACCGCAACTTCGATCGCTATCTCATTGCCAGTGGTCTTGCCGGAAAAGCTACGCCGCATACAATTCGACATACAATAGCCACCCACTGGCTTGAAAATGGCATGGATTTAAAAACTATTCAGGTAATGCTGGGACATAGCTCATTAACGACCACAACGATCTATACTCAAGTCTCCCCCACCTTAAAAAAATCAGTCCACGAAAAAGCCCACCCAAGGGGTTAGACGATTTACTCAAACACATATAGCAAAAGACCCTATAAATTATATACTCGACATAGCTGAATCTGAGATCTTGGGCAACCCGAAAGATCTCGCAATTAAGCTCTTTAAAGCCCTGTATTACGCTTCACAAGCCGCCCCTTCGGGACTTATATTCATATATTCCCTACCCCATAGTTTGCCCCTATCGGGACTACACTATGGGCTTTACACAATTAGCCCCATTCGGGCAAAAACCACTTAATTTTGAACAAAATTTGACAGTTTAGGCTGAACTCTACACCTTAACTTAATCAACACTTTAGGGAAGCCCCAAATGAGGCAAATGCAGAAGTGCCGAAAAATACTTTTAAGTAATGCTTAAATTAGATTGAATAAAGAAAACTATAATACGCTTTATAGCTAAAGCAAAATCAAATTATTTTCTAACAAAAAAATGATTAAAAATATCTTTTGGCACTTCAGCAATTGCCCGGAATGGGGCTAGTTGTGTAAAGCCCATAGTGTCGCCCCAATCGGGGCAAACTATGGGTACAGAATAAATTAAACATAGTTCCGAAGGGGCGGCTTGTGTAAGCAGCCAAATGCAAGGTCAGTCTTTAAATGAGACCAACTCAGATTCATTCTGTAGGCCACATTAAGTAATTCTACAAAATAGGATTTAATAACCCGAAAGCCAAAGTTTCATTAATGCCTTCAACTTTTGAGCCAGCTGCCAACCAGTGTATGAAAAGGGCTGCAGAACCAACAATTTTTATGGATTGATCTAAATTATGTAAACCTAAAAAAATCGCAGCTCCTGAGCTCATAAATGCAAAGCGTTTTATTCTTTTAGCGGTGTTAGTATAGTTCAACAAGTTTTCATAAATTTTAATTTCTGTTTTCTGGGCATTCGAAGCCATCAAATCGCAAGTGGTTCCTGTATGCACCTGAACATTAGTAAAACTTGAAATTTTATTATTAAGTAACTTTATTTTACTAGAATCTGCCAAAATATCACACAATAATGATAGATTACAAATCCTTCCAGTTATGTAATATGCAAAAGCTTCAGCTGCGACACCCATAAGTCTCATACTCGTGCGATCAAATTCTCTTTCAACAAAATCTGTCCCTTTTCCATAAAATATACTTTTTGATTTTATGATTTCATTAGCTGTAGCCTGCGCTCCAGCAATAATCTGGGAATTTTGCATCCAATGGTAATTATGATAAACTAAATAATCTAAATATGTATTTTGTTGAAATTCAAGAGCTTGCATTTTTAAATACCTATCAAATTTAAAGTTTAATTTTTTGAAAATTTTAGAGCGTCGTAGTTATCATAAAAAAAAAGGATAATTAAATGACACCTAAAAGAGTCAAAAAAATTCCATTATAATACTTTTTAAGAATAGCCTTGAAAATGAATCAACAATAGTATAAAATGCAAAAGCATACTATAAACAAAGAAGTCAACATATAAATAAATTAACAACTGGTTTAATATGAATAAAATATCTATTATCCTACTTTCTTTTTTTCTTACTTTGGGATCATGTGCTTTTGCTTTGCCCACAGAGAAGAAAACCGAAAGCTCCCATTATCAAGAGGACCAACAAATTTGCTCACCAACAGAGTGCTACACCATCGTAAAAAAACTAGGTGAAGGAGCATTTGGCGAAGTTTTTGAAGTAACCGATTCACAAGGAAATGAGTTTGCTCTCAAAACCTACAAGAGTCGCGAAGGAGATTGGGCAGATGGCAATATTTTTAGTGATCCTGAAAGAGAATTTTTACGTGGTCAGGAATTAAATCATCCATATATTATCAGATCATATGACCTCTTCTTCCATGAATCCCCTGAAAATATCCAGACCCAAAATCTTATTTTGGAATTAGTAAAAGGCAAAACTGTATCTTCTACTCTAAAAGGCACCCTTCCTGTAGATAATGCCATGATGAATGCATTTCAATTATGTGAAGCATTATACCACGGAATCACCTTCGATTTAATACACTTTGATTTGCATGACGGAAATGTCATGTTAACTAATGAAGGTGAAGTGAAGGTCATCGATTTAGCGAGTTTTTTCACATTTAGCGAGATTTTAGAAGCCTTTGGGAACCTAGAACCAGTACCAGAAAAGCAATACTATACTGATAAGAATTCTAACATGACCCATATTTCTGCAAAAGCTGGCATTGCAACGAAACAACTCCAACCTCAAAATGCATTCAGAATGGCCAAGCTTCAAAAAATCTTTAAAGGAAACCCAGAACTCATGACACAAATGCAAAAAGCAAAAGCTGCTGTACAAAGGCAAACAGCTTTAAACAGATTTGGTGCTCTTTCAGCATCTTCAAAAAGTGAATCGATTTATATTGACCCTGTAGAAATATATAAAGTCCACTTTTTAAAATACTACTTCCATTTGGTCACTGAAATTTGCGCACGATTTATTTCAAAATCTGAATTAAGCAGAGAAGAAAGGCTTAAATTACGCGCAGAAGTTAAAAAAGTCGCTTGGCATTATGAAGAAGACCTGGAAGATGGCATTATCATGCCGATAGATCATTATTTTAAAAATCTTTCTGACTTTTTGCAATATAGTCCACTGTAGCATAAAAGATAATCAGCCATCACCAGTTTTGAACGTAGATGCAAAGGTGCAAAGAAACGCACTGATAGCAAATAAAATGAAGGTAGCTATAAAAACACAGATAATACTGAATAAGAAGAGTAACCAAATTTTTCTTAAAAAAAAATTTAACTATTTTATTTCTTTTTTTTGTTCCTTTGTACACTGGCAAACTGGGTGGCTGCTCATCAACCGATATTCTGCTAGTGTAAATAATATCACGGTAGTTCTATACTTGGCATCGGTAAATCTGAGAATTTGGCAACGCGAAAGCTATCACGATTGAGCTCATTTAAAAAGCCCTGTTTATTTGCACTAATTCACCGCAGCTTTATACAGGGCCTTTTAAATGAGGCTAAACCTCGAGGCTTTGCCGCTGCCGAAATTTCTCAGATGCAGCTGTATAATATTTAAATCACACTGTGAATGCTTTCACTCCTAGAAATAACCGCTTTACTAACTTTTAACGATAGCATCTCTATGGAACCAACTAATAATCTTAAAAGACCTTTACATGATCAGGTCATCCTCTATACCGATGATATCGATCCCAACAAACGATGTTGCATTAGAACTCCTTTAATCGTTGATGTTCCATTGGGAGGAATCCCAATTATTTCAAATACAGCCCTTATATTTGATGATGATCTGATTGACAGCTGGTATGAAGCTGCCAAAAATAAGATCCTTACAAACGAACGCATGAAACTTTATTCAAGAACTCACTTGGAGGCAACTCGTATTTTGGAGAATATCTCTTCTTTTGAAAAGAATGAAATTTCTTTCGTAAATGTCAAAGAGCTATTCCTACGTATATGCAGAAAATTTAGCTCTTATACTGAACAAGACTCTCAATTAGTTGGTGAATGGCTATACGCCAATTCTTGTGGAACACGTGATAGGCAGAATATTTCCGCTTATCATTCTTTTAATTTATTATCACAAGCAATTAACAAAGGACTGGAAATACCTGACCTAAAAAGTTTTCTTATTCAAGAATTAGGAAAAGAATGGTATGGAACAGTCTCTTGGGATTTAAATCCACATTCTTATAACACACTTATTATTATGGTCGCACAAGATGTTTTTAAAAAGAGCATCAAACTGTCTTTAGAATTAATCCCTAACGATGAGATCGCAATAGCCATAGTTTCTCAATTAGATTGCAAATCATTTAAGTCGTTGGGAAGAGTCTCTAAATTCTATACTCTCATCTTTAAAGATCTACTTGTAGTGAATCTAAACCTCGAAAGATTTACTCTCCCGCATCTAGAAGTTAACTCTTTAGGAAAATTTTTTACCTATTTGGACAATAAATGCTTCAATATAACAAACATTAATCTTAAATACACCGATTTTCAAATTGACGAGAAACTGTTTGAACTAATAGCCACATTCTGCACTAAATTGCAAAAACTGTCACTAGACGACTGTACATTACGTTCCAACAGCTATTTAAAACCATTGAATGAATTGCCTCTCACAGCCCTTAGTTTGAATGGATGTAAAATCTTTGACAATTCACTCAATAAGAAGCGTTACCTTCCTTGTCTTAAATTTTTACAGGATTTCACCGCCATCAAATCGCTGGATATTTCATATTTGCCATTAGTTTCCGATTATAGTTTTCTTCAAAAGCTGACAGCCCTTGAAAGTCTTAATCTTTCAAACAATTACGCAAATTTAAATTTTTTAGAACAATGCACGAGGATAAGAAATCTCAATCTATACTGTTGTAATATTTTAGATTCTGCCCCCTTTGATCAGTACTTCAAAGGAGGAAAATATACAGCTACTAATGGCTCTATCTACGAAGGGTATTTTAAGAATGGGCAATTGAAGGGTGCTGGCTCTATTTATTATACTGACGGTGATAAATTGACAGGTGACTTTAATGGAGAAAATTGCACCTACGGTATAAAATATAACTCAATTGGAAACAAAATTTACGAAGGATCCTTTCGATATGAGAAATACAATGGAAAGGGTATACAATTTTATACTACTGGGGCAAAGGAATATGAAGGAAGTTTTATTGATGATGGTGCCCATGGTCAAGGTATATCTTACTATAAAGATGGCAGCATAAGATATGAAGGGGCATGGGCCAATAATGGTACTCAAGGAACAGGAAGGATGTATTATATTGGGGGTGCCATTCTCATCGGAGAATTCTTTATGGAAAACGAATCTATATTTTGCACAGGAACTTTACTTTTGCCATCCAAACAAAACATCCATGGCAAATTTTTATGTAATATGATTGACTCTAGTGAAATGCCAACCCAAGTACTTGAGAATCCTACTGAAGCACCCCAGCATATGGATCTACAGGGTTAATCTTTTCTTGCAGCTAATACAACTACAGTTAATCCCTTTTGTAACCGATAACCAAGCACGAGAGTGAAGCGAAAACTGCAGCAGCCTATTACACCGTTAAGGTAGTATTTTCGACTATTTTTGCACCAAAGCCGCGAAATATATACTCGACATAGGTGAATCTGAGAATTTGGGCAACGCTAAGTCCTCGCGTTCCCAAATTCTCAAATTCAACTATGTCGAGTATAGTTAACATTCACTGTTTACCCATCGCATCGGGTCTTCACGAATAAGCTGAAGTAAGAAGCTAATGCCCGCAAGATTAGCCATGAGAGAGCTTCCGCCCTGGCTAAAGAAAGGTAAGTTTAAGCCTGTGCTTGGAAGGAGTCCTGAGACAACTCCAAGATTTAAGAATGCTTGAAAACAGATCAGAAAGAGGATTGCTCCCCCAAAATAGAAACCTGCACGATCAACCGCATGCAAAGCGGCATGAAAACCTATGTAGGCAATGGCGGCATAGAGCGCCAACAATATGATCACGCCAATAAATCCAAATTCTTCAGCATAGATGGCAGCAATATAGTCATTTTGGGCTTCAGGCAGGTAGCTAAGCTTCTGCAAGCTATTGCCCGGGCCTCTTCCAAGCATACCGCCCGAACCTGCGGCAATTTTCGCTTGATGAGGTTGATGCCCTTTACCTCTGATGTCTAGCTCGGGATGAAGGTAAACATTTAATCTTGCGGTCACATACGGAAGTTGAGAAGCAAAAACTGCTCCCAACAGCGAAAACCCTATCAGAGGAAAAGCCCAATATTTTGCCGGTAAACGCATAAGCAAGCACAGCAGCAACATTGTTATTCCAACTACAGCTGCAGTACCATTATTGGGCTCTACTAGAATTAGCAAGACTGCTAACAAAGGCAACGAGATCAATCTCAAAAACTTCCAAAATGTCCATGGAAGTTCATCCAAAATTAAAAACCGATGGATAAAATAGGCCGGAACGACGTATTTGACAAATTCTGAAGGCTGAAATGAAAAGCCCATCAGGGCGAGCCAACGACGTGACCCATTGACCTCTCTCCCTATTCCAGGAATTAATGTTAAGATCAAAAGAAATAGAGAAAAGTAAAGTAGTGCAGGACTATATTGCAGAAATCGTCGATAACCGACTTTCCATACGATTCCACCTAGAATTAATCCGGTAAGGCCGTAGTAAAGCTGTTTCAGCACTGCATAGCTAAAGCTACGGTCTAAATCATGGTCCAAAACTTCGGCAGAAGTTGTGCTGAAGATAGTCACGATGCCAATCATAAAAAGAGCTGCAACACAAATGACTAGAAAAAATCGCATATTCGATTACTAATACTTTCCAAGTTGAATTCAATTTTCCTGCCAAAGGCCGGTAGGAGTGGGTAAACTCTCCAACTAACCTTTAAAAGTTTGGCAAACCAAAAATAAGCCATTATATACTCGACATAACTAAACTGAGAATTTGGGCAACGCGTAAGCTTTCACTGTTGAGCTTACTTAAAGCCCCTATATTGTCCTAAGCCGCGAATCTGGAGACAGCAAATGTTTGCTGTAGCCAGATTCGCGGCACAAGGAAATTGGATTCAATCCACAGGCTTAAGAGTGTGGCTATATACTGCGGCATTCGCGGCTTAATACAATACAGGCGTTTTAAATGAGCTAACCCCGAGAGCTTTGGCGTTGCCCAAATTCAAAGATTCAGCTTTGACTGTTACTGAACGCGAATTCTATCGCCAATCTTTAAATTGCGTGCTTTTTCTTCATTGAGCTGATTTAGTTTTAGAAGATCATCCATATTGACATTAAACTGCTTCGCAATCTTCCATGGACTATCGCCACTCTTGACAGTATAATACACGGCCTCTTTAGGAGGTGTGAAAATGTTTTTTTGGGCAATTGACTTTGCAGGCGCTGCTGTGCGCTGGTCTACGTTTTGTTTTGCGGAACCCACATCGACATTAAGGACCTGACCGATTTTCAGATGATCATTTTTCAAACCATTGAGGGCTCTGATTGATTGCACAGTCGTTGCATTTGCCCTTGCAATACGGTCAAGGCTGTCCCCTTTTTTCACGATGATTTCAACAATATTGTCTGAGCCAACTTCTTCAGCGACTTTAGTTTCAACATCCGTTGGACGCGAAGCAAAGAGTGCCCATTCCTGATCACGGGGAACTGGTTCGCTGTCAGGAGAATCTAAATCACCAAGAATAAACTCAAGCTTTTCATCGTCGACTCCTTCATCAACATCCGCTAATAAAACAGGCGAGTGATTTAATTTTTCAGGCAGTTTGTTTTCAACAACGAGTTGATGGCCAATCTCTGCGCTATTGCCAACTTGAGGATCTTCACTATTGATAGCGAGCACAAATAGAACTGACAAGATGACAACATTTAATAATACGGCGACAATGATCATGTCTTTGCGGTTCATGGCAACCTTTTCAAATAAAATTTATAGTATATTGACGATACGCTGAAATTCTCTTCCTCGGTGAGTATAGTCTGTAAACATATCATAGCTTGAACAGCCGGGAGATAGCAATACAGTATTACCAATTGAGGCGTTCTTCATAGAAAAATGCACCGCCGTTTCTAAACCAAGAAATCGCTCTACAGGAAAACTTGATGATAGCTCATCATACATTTTATTTGAAGCTTCGCCGATCACACATATTAGTCGCACTTTTCCTTCAAAAGGCTTTAACCAGGAAGAATATGAAAAACCTTTATCTACGCCTCCGGCAATCAAAATGATCGGCCCATTAATTGATTCTACAGCCTTGATCACTGCATCAATATTTGTGCCTTTACTATCATCGATAAAGTTGACTCCCCGAACATTTCGGACAAATTCGATGCGATGTGGAGGCTTAACAAAAGATTCCTGTGCCCGCATAAATTGCTCTTCATTAACTCCCCATTGAAGGCAGATGTGGTAAGCGGCGAGAAGGTTTTCAATATCATGCGGTGATTTATCTTTGAAATTATTTAGTACCGTTTTATCACGATCAAAGACAAAAAGTTTGTTTTTTTGAAAAAGCCCTTTCCATTCATGATGGCATTTTTCTGAAATTAACAAGTTTCCCAAAGGTTTAACGCACTCAAAAATTCTCGCTTTGGCCTCGGCATACTCTTCCATATTTCCATAACGTTCTAAATGATCAGGAGTAATATTTAAGAGGACAGCAGCATCCAATATTTTGCTATGCATCGTTTCTAATTGGTATGAGCTCAATTCTACCACAAGCACTTCTGCTTGGCTGCCTATCATTGATGTTAGCGGAACGCCTACATTCCCCACTGCTTTGGCTTCAATTCCAATTTTATTTAGCACATGCTCAATCAATAAGGTAACAGTCGTTTTCCCATTAGTACCTGTCACACCTATACAAGGAGTCGAAATATGTCGAAAAGCCAATTCGATCTCACCAATAATTTCTACACCGGAAAGAAGGGCTTCTTGATAAATTGGACTGCTCAAGGGAATTCCCGGAGAGCTCACAATGACACTGAACTCTTTCAAACTATCTTTACTTTTAGGATCAAAAAATTCGAGCCCCTGATTTTTAAGAGTTTGTATTGAGGGATTCATTTTGAGGGATTCGATATCCTTGTCATAAGCAACAACTCGAGCTCCTTGAGAAAGCAGAAATGAAGCCGCTGATCGTCCACTTAAACCCATTCCAAGTACAAGCAATGATTTTCCATGAAAATGGCTAACAGGATTTATCATCTCGGCCTCTACTGAAATTTTAAGGAAGCGATTCCTACTATAGCAAGAAGTAGGCCTATGATCCAAAAACGGATAACAATTTTTGTTTCAGGCCACCCTTTGCATTCAAAATGATGATGCAATGGAGTGCATAAGAAAATTCTTTTTTTATTGCGCCAGCGAAAACTGGCAACCTGCAAAATGACCGAAAGGGTTTCTGCAACGAAGACACCACCAATAAGGGCTAACAGTCCTTCACGGTTTAGCAAAACTGCGGAAACCCCAATAATTCCACCTAGCGCCAAAGAGCCTGTGTCTCCCATGAATAGTTCTGCAGGATGCCCATTATACCATAGAAAGCCGATGCATGCCCCGACGAAGGCACTAAGATAGATGGCGATTTCTCCGCTGCCTTCGACATAAAGGATATTCAGATATGAGGCTAAATCCACATTGTTTGAGACAAAAGCAAATAATGCTAGACATGAGGCGACCATTATCAAGCACCCTGTAGCCAAGCCATCAAGGCCATCGGTTAAATTCACAGCATTTGATGATCCAATCACAACGAACATAATCAATAAAGCTGCAAGAATAAGCCACATGCCTGTCAGTTCTAAAACCGGGTCTTTAATAAAGGGAAGATAGAAACGACCGGCATACTGTTGCAGTGTCAGTGTTACCGGCTGGTCCCAGAGCTCTTTAATCGTAGGAGGGTTGAACCAATTTCCTATTCCAAGACTTTCGTAGCAGCTAGGGCACAATAGATATATGGCAAGCATAGATGCCAAAAGGGTCTGAAGAAGGAGCTTAACTTTGCCGGACATCCCATTTTTGCTGCTTCCGGATTTAAACTTAACATAATCGTCTCCAAAGCCTAAAAGACCAAAGGAAATGGTCGAAAATAACAAAATGGCAGTAAATATATGTCGGAGATCCATCCACAAAAACAAGGATACTAGCATCGCCCCTAATATCAAAATCCCTCCCATTGAAGGGGTACCTTGCTTTTTTTTATGCTGACAGATCTCTGGACAGTCTTCAGTTCTAAGAATTTGTGCTCTTTGAAAGGCTTTAAGCAAATTAATAAACCTGGGACCTAAGAAGATCACAACGGCCAAGGAAGTAATTGCGGCTAAAATCATGCGTGTAGAGTAATAGAAGAATACCGAGGGAATTTTCAGCCCAAAATTGGCCTTCAGATATTCGTTGATAAGAGTGATCATAATTATATTTCCTCAATTATTTTCCATACTCCAGAAGCAAGTGATCCTTTTAGCAGCACGACATCACCAGACATTACGATCTTTTTCAATTCTTGTACAAGTTCTGAACGATCCAAAAACATTTTCATTTGTCGGCCGGCATTATTCCAGCAGTTTTGTATTGGCAAGCATTCATTTCCTAAGCAAAATAAGAGATCGATCTGCCCCAGAGCATACTCTCCAATCTCATGATGGCAAGCATCTGAAAATTTACCCAACTCTAACATAGAGCCCAGAACAGCAATTTTTCTATTTCCAAAAAGAGGTTCCGGCATTGCATCAATCGCAGCCTTTATGGAAAGTGGAGCAGCATTATAGGAATCATCAATGTAAAGAACTCCGTTTTTCTCAACTTTTTGCAAGCGCTTTTGCGGTAACGTGATTGTCTTAGCGCGTTCTGCAATTTCTGACCATTCCATACCCAACTGTTTTGCTACTAGAGCTGCAGCAAGGAAGTTATCTAAGTTGTGCTTGCCTAATAGGGGTAATTTATCAAATTGAAGATTTTTGATTCCATTTTCCAAATCTATCACCCCATCACCGTAAGAATGGTAAGGGCATGACATCTTTTCCACAATTTTGTTAAAGCAAGATGACGATCTATTGATTATTCCAAAACGGGTCCTTGGATTTGAAAATATTTCTGCTTTGCTTTCTGCAATCTGCTCAATACCATCAAAGTTGCACGCGTGCACTAAGCCCACAGCTGTGATGACTGCGATATCAGGAGGAGCAATATTGACAAGGTTTGCAATCTGCCCGCCATGTGTCATTCCCATCTCTAGAATGATGACCTCTTCATCTCCATGAGTATGGTTTAAAATTGCCAAGGGCAAGCCTATCTGCGAATTGCTATTCCCTGGAGATGAGGCTGTCAAATATTTTTCTGAGATTAGATGTGCAATAAAGTCTTTTGTGGTTGTCTTCCCGACAGAGCCTGTGACAGCGACAATTTTAGCTTTAGAAAATTGAACCACAGTTCTTGCGACATCCTGCAATAATTTTAAAGGATCGTCGACTCGAATAAGAGGCAAATCAACCTGTCCAAAATATGTTTCTGAGACGACCGCCGCAATCGCTCCCTTGCGGGCAACTTCTTCTAAGTAGTCATGCCCGTCGACTTTCTCGCCATCAAGAGCAAAAAAAATATCACCTTTTTTAAGCAAGCGGGAGTCGACAGCAACCCCGTTGGCCATCGCCAGCAATTCTGGTAAACAATCTGTCAAAGAGGCCAAGGCCCCTGCCGCCATCCTGTTAAGCACAATAATCTCCTATAAATTTGTAATTTTGGATTAGGGCGAAAGTTTATATGAATAATGAAAAATATAAAAGAAAAAAGTTATGGACGGAATGAACGAACATGGACATTCACTCCATCAGTCCTTCCTTGAGCAGGGAAAAGGCGAACTGCAAAAAGGTATCATAATCGGTATGGGTGGCTGTAAGCACTTTCTGACGACGTTCAAGAAGCCTTTCACTGCCTTTAAAAAGAAAACTGAAAAGCTGTTTTAGCTTATTGATCTTTAGCTTTCTGGAAGAATCCGGTGGCATTTCAGCAAGATATACAGAGAAATAGGTTTCTAATTGATTCCAATCAGGCTCATAAAAGTTACCTGAAAAATGCGCTCGAATCTGATGAAAAATGAAGGGGTTAATGACACTCCCCCGCCCAATCATCAAAGCATCACACCTCGTTTCTTTTAACATCCTGAGAGCATCATCCACACATAGTATGTCACCATTGCCTACGACAGGGATCTTCAACATGGTCTTAGCTTTTGCAATTAAATCCCAACGTGCCGGAGGCCCATAGCCATCGACTTTTGTTCTTGGATGCAGAGCAATAAAATCTGCACCGCTTTCTTGTGCAGCCAAAAGATTTTCTTCAAAAAGTCCAATGTCATTAAATCCGGAGCGCATTTTAATGCTAACAGGAATAGACACAGCCTTGACTAATGCACTGGCCACTTGATTTAAAAAATTTGGATCTTTCAACAGACTTGAACCGGCCCCTCTTCCTGTGACAGTATTTGAAGGGCATCCACAATTTAAATCGATATGCAAAGCTCCCCGCAAAGCAAGCTCTTGGCCCATTTCAGCAACAAGTTCTGGATCAGAACCGATAATCTGAGC
>JACCVN010000611.1 GCA_013698165.1 Parachlamydiaceae bacterium
CCTCCAATTGAGCAAGCAGCTAAAATTATGGGAGCTGTAGCAGGTTCACTCGCCGCGATAGCAACTCTTTTCAACACATTAGCTATTTCAGCATCGAGCGTGAATCTTGTGCCAGCCCTTCTTATAGCAGTAGTTGCTTATGGATCAATTGGCTTAGTCGCTGCTTTGGTGACCTATGCCTATACAAGTTCTGTGAGTGTTTGAGGTAAATCAATATATGTGCTACGATTCAAATTAAAAATGACAATCGTTGGAAAAAATTATCTTTATAAAAGGAATATAAAATATGCAAGCATCTAGCACAGTCAATTCAAGATTACCAATCAATAACACAAATGCTGCTTCAAGCCCACCCAGCAAAATTGAAAATGAAGCCACTGAGTACGCCGCTAAAGTTATGGGAGCCGTTGCAGGGTCGCTCGCTGCGGTAGCAACCCTTTTCATCACATTAGCTACTACAGCATCGAGCATGAGTTTTGTGCCAGCACTTCTTGTGGCATTAGCTTCTTCCGCTGCAATTGGCATAGTCGCAGCTTTGGTAACATATCTCTATACAAAAGCTGTGGGTTCTGCACCTGTTGCTTCATCTCAGGAAAATAAATTTCAAGAAATACTTCGAAAGAGTAACGCAGAGCTTCTAAATAGCCAAGATGCACTTCGAAGGAGCACAGAAAATTTGCAAAAGGCTCAGGAACTTGAAAAGGGACTTAAGAGTAATATTATTTCAGACCAAATGAAAAAGGAACTTGATAGGGTAAAAGAAGCGAGACAACAAACAGTAACAATTAGAAAAGAAAGACTGAAAACATTTGAGCAATTGAAAAATGTAATTAAATCAATGGATGCAAAGCCAAATCTTGATAATTTGAGCGTTGAAGATACATTAAAAGAATTGAAAACTGAACTTGATAAAATTGAAAACTTGCTACAATTATACACTAAAGGTATGGATACGGAGCAAAGCCAAGCAAGTTTGAAGGTGCTTATCAACAAATCTATAAGTCTTGGTGCTGACAAAACCATTATTGATGAATTAGAGCTTTGTGCTGAGGAATTGCGAAACGACGCAACAGCTCAAAACAAAGAAGTGAATGATGTTATTGAACTACTTATAGTTGCCATTTTCAACTACCAAACCAAAGCGATGACGAAGGAAGATAGAACTATGGTGTTTGCTCCTTACGCAAATAATCCTAAGTACTCTCACCTACTTCCTAAGAATTAATACGCAGAAATGTAGCCTGCTGCGTCTCGCAGCAGGCTACATTTCTAGTCGCATGCTTAAGCCTTATCATTACCCAAATCTTTCAAAACCTGAATATATACTGCCCTTAGCTCACTCTGAGAATCTGGGCAATGCGTAAGCTCTCGCGGCTGAGTTCATATAATGCCCTTTTATTTCGCTGCTTACACGAACCGCCCCTTTGGACTTAATATTTAATTTATTCTGTACCCATATTTTGCCCCGATTGGGGTTACGCTATGGGTCTGGAATATTTGAATAATAAGTCCGGAATGGGCGGCTTGTGAAGCGCAGTACAGGGCATTTTAAATGATCCCACTCACGAAGCTTTCGCACTGCTCAAATTCTCAGATACAGCTATGTCGAGTATATGTCGATCACTCATCGCTCTTCAGTCAAAAAAGAATTATTATTGATCTCTGTTAGCCAAGTCTTTAATGTGAAAATACTGGGGAAAAAAATGAAATTCATGCTCGCCTACTTAACTAATAATAAATGTAAAATGAAATAATCAGAAATTACATTTTTTTCATTCTTTTTTATTGGCAGAAAAGAATACCCATTTTCATTTTTTTCTTTTAGCTTCATTCCGGATCCTAGCCTTGCTTATTTGCGTTAAATTGGAGGAGAGATGATTTCTTTGCATAATGCACTGGGAGAATTAACGGTTATTTTGGAAAAATGTGAGCGGTATAAGTCGGATCATTCTAAAGATGAAACTCTCGCAGCTAGAATGGGGTTGGTATTAAAGTATTGTGGTGCGCTAGACGTGGGGCGTTGCGGGAGGGTAATGAGAGATAGAGTCTTCAAGGTAATTACTTCTATAACTAATGTTGTCAACACTCAGCTTCATATCTCTAAAGATAAAGCGATCCGAATTGGGAACTTATTATTAGATGTAGTCTTTAAAATGGAGGAAAGGCCCCTCAGAACTCCCACAACAGGCATCCTTCAACCACGAATCATAGAAACACAATGCAAACTGGCCGACGCTTTTAAACCGAAGCCTGCACATCACATTAAAATAGATTGCTCTATAGCCTATTTTTGTGACATCGATCACTCAGATTGGAATGGAGCTATCTTAAGCGGTATTTGTGATGTCCTTGAAAACCCCATGCCATTTATTACAAGTTTAAGCCTTCTAAACGGTTCTTTGATGACAATTAAAAATTATAGCCAAATCATAAGGGTTAAAAAACTTCTAAATTGCCAAAAAGAAGAATGGGATGTTTATTTGCAAATTGAAGAGGAAAATGGGGGTGAACTTGTCGTGTTTCTCCCAAAACAAGGCTTGCCGGCCAAAACTGATGAGGAGATATTGGCAGCCCTTGATTTAAGATGCGATGGTACCTTGCAAAAAATCTCTGTTAATAAGGCGATGAGAGGGCATAATGGCAAACCGACTTTTGAGGCTTTCACTCGTCTTTTTCGTGAAGACCCTAAACGCTCAAAACTTTTCTATCTTGATGGGCATGGTGGCATTGGTGCCCCTGGTGGAATGTCTAAAGAGGTGTTTGAAAAATTTCTACTATTTTTAGAAAAACAACTTTGCAAGGGAATGGCCATCACTTCTTGCTACTCAGGAGGCCAAACGACTTTAAATTTTCTCTCAAATCAAAAGGATTTAAAAAAGAAAGTCTTATTTCCTGTCATGCTGCAAAGTTTAGGGGATTTTGCCTCATATAATGGACAGGAAGCTGAATTTTCAATGAAAGATCGCCTTGCCATGATGCAATCCTTAATCGAAGTTCCTGGCGGTTTGACATACAAAAAGTGGAAAAAAGCATTGATAGAATGTGAAAAAGGTAAGACAAAATGCCTCCAAAATCAAGTTCAGCTTTATTTTCCATCTACGAATAGCCCTTCAGGATTTCGCCCTCTTGAAGAGTTGCCAAATACATATTCATTAACAATGACTAAGCTTGGGAGAGCTTTTCATGAACCGGAAAAAGGGATCGAACTGATAGATATTAATCTCTTTGCAGTTTTTCCTCTTGTGGTTAACTGTCCGATAACTTTCTATGGAAAATTGCCCCTTTTAATTTCTCAATTTCCAGGGGCTTCGCACCATTATTTTTCACATATATCAGTAAAGGAAGAAGAAGCAGATGGGATTATTATCCCATGGATGGACGACATGCTTGAAATTTATGAAGATGTAAGAGTGCGAAAAGCCTTTTTTATAGAAAAATTAGAGGGCCTGACTGAATGCTTGGACCATCTAGTGGTGTATATTGGGATTAATTATACAGAATGTTTTTATAAAAAAGGAGAGGCCTGCTTTTTTTATGATGGGAAAATGCATAAGGAAATTTCACTTTTTCAATATGGCTTAAAACTTGAGTGGATTATCGCTAAAACTGTTCCCTCAGAGTGTGCAGAGATTGCAGGTACAGCAGGTCAGCAAAATGAAGACATTTTTATCGAAAAGTTAAAGATAAGCAACTTTATTCCAAAATGTACTAAAAGGGTAAGCGATGAAACCCTAATACAATTGGAAGAAAAGGATTACTCTACTTTTAAGGTGTGGTTTGATCAGTTAGAGCTTGAGGATCAAAGAATGGTTCTAGTGCGTCTTGTCGCTGTCTCCAATGAAGATTTCATTTTACAACTTATGGAAGAAAATAGGATTTCTGCTGACTTTACGACACTGAATGGGGATCCATTTTTAAATTTAGTGGTTGAAAACAGTTCTTCTAACCTCGTTAAGTTTGTAATTTTGAAAGGGGCTAACCTTAACGTCAGCGGATTACAGGGATTGAAACCCCTTCATTATGCTGCCTCCCGAGGAAATCTGGAAATTTTTGAATTGCTTCTCAAGGAGTGCGGGATAGAAAAAAAAGATAAAGACGATCTGTTCAAATATCCTTTGGCACTTCTTGTTGATTCTGAGCATATTCCTCTCTTAAAGCAGTATGGGTATAATTTAGATGAAATCTGCGATCGGGGGTTATCCCCTCTTGGTGCGGCAATTGAATGTAGAAATTATAAAAAAGCAAAAGCTTTGATTAGTTCTGGCGCAAACCTAAATATCGGAGAACCTTCCCCACTTCTTTTGGCGATAATCTCAGGCGATGTTCAACCAATTAATCTATTATTGGAAGCCGGAGCCATAGGATTTGAAAAGGATATAAACGGTACAATTCCTTTTGTAGAGTGCATTCACCACGGCACACCACTGCAGGTAAGGGCGTTTTTGGAAAAATCTCACCAAGCATTAGAACATTTGAATGATGAGGTCCATAGAACTTTCCTTTTATCAATGGGTCCTAAATCATTTAAAACTGTAACACCCATGAATGTTGCTCTTACTCGAAAAAATGGGCAAATTATTTGCGATCTTTTGGCAGCAGGAATTAATAAATGCGCCGAGCCATTTTTTACAAGCGACATGGTGACATTAGCTAAAGAAGATCCTGCACTGATAACAAAGATTCTAGCGAATAAAACAGGTAACCTTTTAGAAGTGAACCTATTTTGTGCTATGCTCTCAGCAGATGTTAAAGTAGCAGAAGATATTTTTAAAGCAGGTTACGTAAATGCGGAAAATTTGGTTTATGCAAAAAAGTTGATCCTTAAAGAAATTTTCAAGAAAGGTACACCTTTTCTTCTATATCTAGCTATGAAAACATGGAGTATCATTCTTGACCATTCGAATCTGACTTATGCGATGGAAAATCCGAATATGTTCCAATATCTTCTCGATTTAGGAGTAAAATATTCTTCTAATAATTTTTCTGATGCTTTGTGTAAAATCCCTAAAGATTTACTTCAGTTGTATTTGCAAAAAAATTCGGACTTAAGTCTGTTTGATTCCTTGGATTGTATAAAAGGAGCTGTTCAGAATAAAGATAATGAAGTATTTAAACTGTTTGTAAGCGCTTGTATGGATCCCAATATTACAAGGTGTGTTTTTGCCTCCCTAATATTGAAAGGAAAGTATGAACTGGCACAGTATTGTCTTCACCTTGGCTTAAAATTAAGTGAGTCTGAGCGCAATGATGTATTTGTTGGGGCCTTAGTTAGTAAGCGTAATGTTGATTTTTTACTTTCTCAAAAATTAGAGGTCGCGCGGGAACATCTGCGATTTGACCAAAAGATACGGGCCTTTACTAATATCATCAAATATGGAGGGGACGCTAAACAAATAAAATTAGCATTTAGTCTAGGATTAGATCCTTCTACCAATTCTGACTATGATGCTAATGTTATTAAGAAGGAATTTAGCTCCTATATGTTTGAAATAGGTTTTTCTAATTTTTTAAATAAAATTATCAAAAAAAAAGATGAAGAAATCTTTGAGTTAGTGCGCCCATTTTTTACGCTACTCCAATTTAATGGGGCTGAGAAAGAAAAGATAAAATTGAACGAGTTCTTCACAAAATGGGAAGCACTTCCAAAAAGGCTAAATAGAAAGAGTTGTGGTTTTGTATCTAGTCCGAGAAAAAATAGTGGTTAATTTGGAATTTTAGATGCAAAATATAAAATGTAATTTATAAGTCTCGATCGGCATATTGATTTTACATTTAACTGGATTTTTGTTGTGTTGATTTTGTCGTTTTAATTGACGGCAATAAATCTGTAACATAAAGGTGAATTTATGAATCCTATGACAAAAAGTGTGTCCCAAAAAGATATCGGTATAATGC
>JACCVN010000622.1 GCA_013698165.1 Parachlamydiaceae bacterium
TTGAGATAAAGCTCTGCAAGAATTGAAGGTTCGTTATTAAGGGATTTGAGAGCCTTTAGGATTGTTAGACAAAGTAGCGGCTCATTTTGATCGAGGAGTGATTCACACCATTTAACCAGAGTTAGACATTCATAACTTTTAGAAGATGATGAAATAGTGCGCTCGATCCATTTCATTGCTTCTTGAGGAAACTTATGAGCTAATAATCCGGTGGCTAAACTACTACAGATATGGTCGTTAATTTCTGATATCGAATTTTGAAAGCAACCATTTAAAAGCTTGTGAATTATTTGTAGTTTAGCGGGATCATATTTATTTTTCTTAAGATATTCAGCAGCCGCCCAGTGAACTTGCGGTAATATAATCTGTGCAATTTTTATGTTGATTTGATGTTGATGCAAAGCATTTAGATATTCACAAAAAATATCCAGATGAGCGGTCGTCTGCAATGTCTGAGTTATTTTTGAATGGGAAGAGATGATTAATTGCTTTAAATCGTTGGGGATTGATTGTTTTTTGAGCACAATTGGTTTGAGAGATTTCAAAAGATGTTCTAAGATTTCGACAATTGCAGCTTCAGTCGAGAAATCGGATCCAATACTTTGAAGAACCATCTTCAATAGATAAAGCCTCTCATCCACGCATGCATCTTTATTGTTTCTCTCTACCGCCGACAGCCATTTTAAAGCATGCTTAAACTTGGTCTCCTGAAAGCATTCCAAATCGACATCTTTTAGCAGCTGGTAGCTTTGCTTTAATAATACTTCATCAACTTCCTTTTCAACATTTCCTGAAAAAAGCCTTTCAAGGAGTAAATGAAACATCTTTTTCACATATTCAACGTCTGCTTGCTTCTGAATCACATTCAGAATTTCGATGGCCTGGTCATAACTTTTATGTTCGATAGAAGCTTCAAGATATGATTTTCTTAAGTTTAATTTGGACTCCTCAGTTAGTTGAGTTCCAGATTTATTTTTAAGCTCAAGGTATCCTTTGACAAGTGTTTCCTTAGATAATTGGCTCGTTATATGTTTCTCGATGATTTTCAAAAGATCTGTTTTTTGGGCTTCGGTTGGTTTAAACTTGTTAAATTGAGTAATCAACTGGTTTCTAAGAAGAGAAGAAGGCTCATCTTTAAGATCAAACAAATTGCGGATAAAAGCAATAATCAATTTAACTTGTTTTTCAGGAATATGATTTTCAGAAAAGTTACCCCCTTCAAATAAACTCCACCAAAGTATAGCCGCTTCTTTATGGCCCAGGAGTGTCTCATGCAATATTTTTTCCAGAAGCTTTATCCACAGCTCAGTTGCTTTTAGTTCCTGTTTAAGAAAGATTTTATTACTTGTACAGTTGATCAACAGTTCTTTTGCTTTTTCGATTTTATTATTACTGATTAATGCCTCGATGAGGGCGGTGAAAACTTCATTTTTTTCTTTTCCACGTGAAGCGCTATACAAATCTTTTTCATACATCCCGATACATTCAAGGGCCAGTATTATATTTTCTGGCAAAAGCTTACCGATGTAAGCAAGCACAATTTCAATTTTTTCTTGTGTGGTGAATTCTGGGGCTAGTTTATTGATGTACTCTTTGCTGATAAGATTTTTGCCGACAATGCATAGAGGTTCCTGCTTAGTTAAGGCTAATGCCTTGCAATTAGCCTGGTATAAGGGTTTCAATTGCATTTCGGAAACCGTTATACTTTTGATATAGCTTTCAGCATGTGTAGAATAAATAGAAGCTTGCATAAGGCTTTTCATTCTATCCAAAAGCCTGTCGCGTACATTGGGCTCTGAAGCTGACAATATTATCGGTAGATAGCTGATCAGCACATGCAAAAGCTTAGTATCAATAGCGATGGCATTTGATTCATTTGTTGTGGCCGCGCAGAGCATCATCAGCTCAAAGCCAATTCTTTTGACAATTGCATGAGTATGCTTTAAGCAATCGGTAGCTTGCTTGCTTAATAGAGATCTTTCATTGGTCTTTATTCTGATCGCGATAGCTTTTGGCGTCTCACGAGGCAACTGATCAATGA
>JACCVN010000631.1 GCA_013698165.1 Parachlamydiaceae bacterium
CCTATGGCCTCAGAGCATTTTGCGCTCGCGTAGTTTTTAACCTTGGTAGGCATCCCCAAGATCCAAGTAGCAACATACAAATATTGGGATGTCGAATAGCCTCCTTGACCGAAAGAATATAGAGTTGAGCATTGAGTTGCTAAATCAACAGTAGCATCTGTTATCATTTGAGGAGCAACGCCATATCGCCAATTAGAATACCAACCATAAAGAGGTTCAAAAACAATCGATGGTCTAGCATAGTAATGTACAGAACTCCCAATGACCATAAGCGCTACCAACGAGACTATTTTTGCTGTAAAGGTAAAGTTAGAAAATGGTTTTTCCCGAACAACTCCTTTTGGGTCTGTTTGAGTCTTTTCAGCAGCTTTTGTATTTGCATTTTGGTTAACTACCGGATTGTCGATAGATTTTATTTTATCAACCGTTGGAGTATGGTAAGATTGATAAATTTTTCTAATTCCCAAAACGCCTAAAGCGGCAATGCCAAGAAATGGTAAAACTACTAAAAAAATTGTTGTGATGGGGTGAGCTGTTGCCTGTTCAAAAATAAAAGTTTTAAATTCACTAAAACTAACTTGTGCGGCGCTAATATAACTAGATGCTTCCATGATTATTACCTTATTATTAAAGTTGATAAAGGAAGTATATTAACATATCTGGAAAATTGGTTCAAGGGCTATTTTAAGTTCATTTAGCCAGATATTAATTAAAATTTTATTTTGAATTCGCGCCTCCGAGCCCGCTCCCTGACATGTTTTGTAAACCTTAAATTTTATTTTGACATCTTTTGGAAGAATATGGACACATATTCGCGAATATCCTGATAGAATTGCCAAAAGGCATTGTGACCCTCCAAAGAATTCTGTTATGATGGAACCAATAGTTTCATTAACAAAATTTTTTGAAAAATCCATCCACAATCGATCTACTTATAAGGAAATGCTTATGCTAAAGCTTCGAAACCTTTTTCAAAATAACCAAGAGTTTGTCAAAAGTCGTATTTCTAAAGACCCTAATTATTTTCAGCGCTTGGCAGATGCTCAAGATCCATTATATTTATGGATAGGTTGTTCCGATAGCCGTGTTCCTGCCAATGAAATCGTGGGACTTGAACCTGGAGAGCTTTTTGTGCATCGCAATGTTGCCAATCTTTTTCCCCATACAGATTTCAATTGCCTTTCTGTGCTTGAATTTGGTGTGGATCTGCTTAAAATTCAGCATGTGATTATCTGTGGACATTATGGGTGCAGCGGTGTTAAGGCTGCCATGGAAGACCATCGTTTGGGCTTGGTGGACAATTGGCTGCGCAATATCCGTGATGTGTATGCGCATTTTAAAGATGAGCTAGAGGCGATTGCAGATCCCAAAGAACGATATAATCGGCTTGTTGAATTGAATGTTATGCAGCAGGTGCTCAATGTTTGCCATACCACCATTGTGCAGGGGGCGTGGATACGAAATCAGCCTTTATGGATACATGGTTGGGTATATGATATTGGTACTGGTGGGCTTAAAGACCTTGACTGTTGCGTTTCGGGGATTGATCAAGTTGAACAAATCTATCGTATCCGCTTATCCAAAAAAGATTGGCTAAACTAGTTTTGCTGCTCCTTTAATATCCGATAATATCCGATTGATTTCTTTTGACCGTAAACGTCTATCAGGCTATGATCATGCCTGAATTCAATACACTCCCAGCATAATAGGTCTCTATGAGCAATCTTGCAGAAAACTACCTCGTCCGATTTATCAGCATTTCTAAGAAAAAAGATGGCATGTTTGCCAACTACCGCGTTAAGGGCATTAAGGGGGGAACGACCTTTAGCACTTCTATCGCAGTAGATATTTCTGCCGCTGAAGTTGATCCTAGCGATACGCTAGAAAAGATCATTGAAGATTGCGCTCATATGGCTGTACGTGAATTCAAAAAATCCGACCTCCAATTTGAAGGCATGGTCGCCAACTAATTTTTTATCTGGGTGTAGCGCAGCTTGGCTAGCGCACTTGCCTGGGGGGCAAGGGGTCGCAGGTTCAAATCCTGTCACTCAGATTCTTTTCTCTAAGTCACTGAAGGGCATTCACATTGTGAATGCCTTTTGTGTTTTTTAGCTCGGGTGGTGGATAGGTGGTTATATAGGAAAAAACACCCCGGATAAGGGTGTGGGCTTGTAGTTCAGCGCAAGCAAAGCGCAGCCGTGAGTAATTAAATTTAATAATTTGCACCCCTGAAAGGGATGGGGGCTAACTGGGTCCGGTCCAATGACATCGTTTACACTTTAAACGATAGGCATCGTTTCACTTTTTTTGCATGTTCTTCTCATTACCTACATCTTTTGAAATCAGACAGATTTTGAAAGCTTTTTCTCAAATATTCAGACTAAGTCTTCAAAATAAGAAGACAGGATGGCTGAATATTTTTCTTTACCATAGATACTTATCTAAAAGTTTAGGAACATGATTAAGGTTTGTGCAAAAAGCAAACCCAAATTTCTTGTAAAAAGAAACAAGATGCTCAAACAGAATATAATAGACTGTTTTATTTAAAGGTGTATTTTTTAGAAGAAAATTGACTGATGCACTGGCAACACCGCAATTGCGGAAAGACTCAAATCCATACATTCCTCCTAATTCAAAATGCTCTGGATCGACTCTTACCAATCTTCCAATACCAGCTTTTGAACCATCTATTTCCCCTATGGCAATAATTTCTTTATCGAAGTTAGAGCGTATAAAATCTGCATCATCGTAGCACTTGTTAATCCATTTGATTTCTGTGTTCTTGCAATTCTTACTGTAAGCATTACTCTTACGACATGGAAGGATCTTCTAAAATAATTTAAGCATCGAATAACAAATGGAAAAACGGAGGGTATAAACAATAAAATAAAAACGATGAAGCGTCAAGCATATGGATTTAGGGATATGAATATTTTAAACTAAGCTATAGTTTACACAAAACCCGATACTTTATTTTGTGATGAGCCAAAAAACATGGTGTAACTTATAAAAATTATTTCGCTTATTATTCATACAACCGCAGTACAATACATAGTTTACAAGATGAACGATCGCAAACTTGTTATTTCAAAAATAAAAATCTTTTCACATGAATTATCTGAATGTTAATTTAAATTGTTGTTTGGAGTGTCCCGCCAACGTGAAAATGTCCCCTTTCGCCAATATAGAAATGT
>JACCVN010000635.1 GCA_013698165.1 Parachlamydiaceae bacterium
ATAAGCATCCCGCGCAAGCCGCTGTGATAGATGTGATGTTGAAAGTAAAAAAAGGGATTTTTCTTTCAGAGCTTTTGGAACTGACACTTGGATCTAGAAGCCCTGTGGATGCTTTGGTTAAAAAAGGTGCATTGACGCTTGACCTTATGCGCATCGATCGTTCACCTCTTGTCAATGAAGAGTATTTCCGTACAAAACCGAAAATTCTTAATAGTGAACAGCATGAGGCTGTTACCAAAATTGTTTCGAGCCTTCAAGAAAATCGCTTTGAAACTCATCTATTGCATGGAGTCACTGGAAGCGGAAAGACTGAAGTGTATCTGCAAAGTATTGAAAAAGCGCTTCATAGCGATAAGAGTAGCATTATCTTAGTGCCTGAAATTTCTTTGACAGCGCAAACCATCGAGCGTTTTCGTTCAAGGTTTGAAGGCCATATTGCCATTTTACATCACCGCCTTAGCCATGGTGAGCGTTTCGATGAATGGCATAAGATCAAACGCGGCGAAGCTAAAATTGTAATAGGTGCACGGTCAGCAGTTTTCAGTCCTGTAAAGAATTTGGGATTGCTGATCGTCGACGAAGAACATGAACATTCCTACAAACAAAGTGAAGAAGCCCCTTGCTATAATGCCAGGGATGTCGCTGTCATGCGCGGTAAACTCGCAAACGCGACGATCATTTTAGGCAGTGCGACTCCTAGCCTGGAAAGCTATTATAATGCCCAAAGCGGCAAATACACCCTTAGCAACTTGCAAATCAGAGCCGATGCGGCTTCCATGCCAACTGTGCAAATTGCAGATATGAAAATCGAATGGCAGAAAGCTAAAAGTATGACTAGCTTTTCCGACAATCTTCTAAAAGGCATTAAACAACGTCAAGCTGTTGGCGAACAAACAATCCTCTTTCTAAATCGGCGCGGATATCACACTTCCTTACTCTGCCCAACTTGTGGAACGGCTGTACGCTGTCATCAATGCGATGTCACCATGACATTTCATAAAGGTCATAATCACCTTTGCTGTCACCTTTGCAGTTATCAGATTTCGCCTCCCCCTACCTGCTGTCCCGGATGCAAAGCTGATGTACCCATGAAATTCCGTGGCATTGGCACTGAGCTTATTGAAAAGGCCCTGCTTGCCATATTGCCGGACCTACGCACACTGCGCATCGATGCAGACACAACGCGTCATAAGGGAAGCCACCAAAAATTATTGCGGGATTTTGGCAGCGGTAAAGCTGATGTGCTTATTGGCACTCAAATGATCGCCAAAGGGCTCCACTTCCCTCAAGTCACCTTGGTGGGAGTTTTAAATTCCGATACAAGTTTAAGCCTGCCGGATTTCCGCGCTTCAGAAACAACATTCCAATTGATTACTCAAGTTTCCGGACGCGCTGGGCGCGGTAGTCTTGCGGGGGAAGTGATCATTCAGACATGCATGCCTGATAATAACATTATCCAGCATGCCTCAAAGCAAGATTTTCATAGTTTTTATCGGGAGGAAATTGCAATCAGGGAGATGTTTGCTTACCCTCCTTTTACGCAAATGGCCAAGGTCACTTTTTCCGGTGAGGATGAAAAGAAAGTTTTAGAAGTTGCAGAGTATCTTCGCCATCAGCTGATTCTCCGTTTACCAGGAGAATATCCAGTAAATCCGGTTGTGCCCGCGGGCCATGCGAAAATTAAAAATAAATTCCGTTTTCAATTTCTTATCCGAGGTAAAAATAGCTACACCATCAGCAAAGCCTTAGAGTCTATCCAGCAGGCGATAAAGCTTCCCGGAACGATCAAAATGTCTATCGACATCAACCCTACGTCAACCTATTTTTAATTTTTATTATTTGCGTGGATCTGTTTCCTTTATAATGATGCTCACATTCTTCTGGTTAAAGCCTTTGTAGCCTTCGCGACGTTGTAGGTTTTCCATGTGACTTCCAAGGGCCCCTTGAGAGGCAAACTTATCAGCTTGCTCTTTACCGATCTTTTGGTTTTTTAATAGTTTATCGATACGCTTAGGATCCACGTGCCAAATTTCCCCAGCAGTAAAAGCTTGCATTAGATAAGGGAAGTTGCTGAAAGGCTGCATCATACCGACACCCATTGTCGCAAGATCTTGGGTCAAATTTTCAAACATAAACTGCGCTTCAAGATGATGCATTCCCGATTGCAAAATTGAATCCCCATGCAACTCACACCATAAGCCAATCGTTCCTAAATGTTTACTCTCCGGCAAAGGATGGTGTGCAAAATCAAAGGCGATTTCATCAGCATTAAGATCGACATCAAGAAATAAAACAAGCTTGCAATTTGGATTTTCCATGACTTGCGCCCCCCAGCCAGCTTCCTCTCCGGCCCAAAATCTCTCGCGGCAATGAAAACC
>JACCVN010000020.1 GCA_013698165.1 Parachlamydiaceae bacterium
CGCCATTTGAATTTTTTTTCTCTATTTTGGCATATAGGTTTGAATAAAAACTCTCAGATTCTTTATAAGAAATAAGCTTATTTATTATTGTAGACATCTTATTTATGCCTAAACTTTCAAGATAAATTAATATAGACTTACCAGGAATTAAACTTAAATTGATTAACCCATCTGTATACTTGTTCCAAAACTCTTGATTCAAATTATTGGTTAATAAAAAACATGATCTATTGGCAAGAGAAAATGCTGATCTGTCCCGATCCGAAAGCGAGGTGAAAATCTGTATGAAAAACTGTATAAGTTTTTCTTCCGGGATTTCTCTTGGACAATCGCCAAAAGAAATTGGCCGTCCAACTGTATTATTTGGGTATTCTTTAGCATATAGACCCGAATATAGGTCCATTAAACCTCTTGTAGAATGGTCTGCGACCGATGAACTAACTTCCATTTTTTCTCCATTTTAATATAAAAATATATCTAGTTTAAAATCTACAAAGCATTATATTTTTACCGGGAGCATATCGCATCTGTTATTCTCCGTCTACAATAAACTGAAGAGCAAGCTTAATAACTAATTATTAATAACTTTACTGTAGTAGGGTTTTGTTTTTTGAACTTGCGAAAATTATTAGCTGCATACCGAAGCCCCCATTGTTCATTGGAGACAAGGGTTCCCAAAACGTAGCTCGTCATTCAATGCCGAGCTTGTAGTGGTAATATATTCGGTATAGTCGGATCTAAGAAATTTGGGCTGCGTCAAAGCCTTAGTTGTGGGCTCATTTAAAAGCCTTGTATAGCGCTTCACAAGCCGCCCCTTCGGGACTCAATTTCAAATATTCCCTACCCATAGTTTGCCCCTATCGGGTCTACACTATAGGCTTTACACAATTAGCCCCATTCGGGGCATAATGCAGAAGTGCCAAAAAATATTTTAAGCAATGCTTAAATTAGATTTTCATAAAGAAAACTTTGATAAGCTTTATTGAAAAAACAAAAACAAGTTATTTTCTTACAAAAAATGATTAAAAATATTTATTGGCACTTATGCAATTGCCTCATTCAGGGCATAATGCAGAAGTGCCAAAAAATATTTTTAAGTAATGCTTAAATTAAATTTCAATAGAGAAAACTTTGAGATCTTTATTGCTAAAACATATATAAAAGTTTAATCAGCTTTATGATTTTACGGTTACAATCAAAAAGTATGGCCGGGGCCATCCAAACTCAGAATTGGAAGGACGAGCTACGTTTTGGGCACGTTTTATTATTTGGGTGTTTCTCTACCGAACTCTTGAATTTGCCAGCAGCCCCATTACTTTGTGGAGATGCGGAGTTGGTAGACGGGGTAGGTGGAAGGTGAGAGGTCAAATTCGTCTGCTAGGACGCCTTGAGCGTCAAAAACTTGAATTTTTGGGAGTTGCTGATTAGTGCCAGGAATCGAAAGTAACAGAAAGTGATAAAAAGCTTTATCGAACTCGCGTTTATAGAAGGCTGCTCCCCCGCCTCCTGAAATAATTTGCCAAATGCCATAGCGATTTGTGCGGTCGTAAAGATGTTCTTTAGAGCAAAAGTATGCTGTCACTTGATTATCTAACAAAATTTTCCAAAACCGATTCCGACTATCAGGATCTTTATCTAAGCCTTGAAAAAGGCCATTGGAAGCCGTTGTTGAAAATGCCGGCTCGTTACCGATGACAAAGGCAAAATCATATTTTTTCCGTTGGCTGACTAATATTTGGTTTAGCCAATCAAGAAGTTCGCGATTGATCGAATGCATAAGAGTAGATTGAGTATGTTCATTAAATTTGGCATTAGAAAACAAGATAAACAGGGAATTATTTATCGTAAAGGTATATGAAAGTGGGCTTACAGATTCTTTTGCGACACTTTTTAACTTGAAAGCAGAAATGAACTGCTTTGACGAGTCTGGTCCAAAAGCTTCATGCATGCCTATAATAGGATAGAAAGGGATTTCATTTCCAAGTCGAGATTCTTTAATGTGTAAAAATGCATTTAACTGCTTTTGAAATGCATTGCTATTGTACTGAAAGCCTTCATGCGGCCAAACGTCTTCTTCACTTCCAACATCCCAAGTTCTAGAAACCCTTGCCTTAAAAGTCATCGGCACTTCTTCTTTAGGAAGATTCCGATCCAGGCCTAAGACCATATTCCCTGTAAATATAACAGCATCAGGTCGCTTATCCCGAATAATAGAAAAAAGCCTCCCAACGACCTCTTCATTGAAGCCTGAGACCCCATTCCCATTTGTAAAGCTTTCTCCTAAAATGGCAACTTTGCTTTCTACAGCATATCCAGAAGACAACAGTATAATGAAAAAAAAGCAAAGGAGCTTGAATTTCGGGATAGAATAAAAAGCTGACATTGGTAATAGTCCCCTCGGCCAAATTGCTAAACAAAAGCTATGCATGAAATCTCAATTGGAGAACCTAGAGGTAGTGCCGAGACCTGTACAGTCTGCCTTACAGGCTTTATTACATTTGTAAAATACTTCCCATAAACTGCATTGATTGCAGAAAAATCCTTTTTAAGATCGGTACAGAAAATTTCCATTCTCACAACTTTTTCCAAATGACTTCCGCCTTCCAATAAAATAGCGCTAATATTTTCAATCACACGCTCCGTGAGCTCAGCGATGTTTCCTTCAATGAGTTTTCCTGTCGCTGGATCGATGGGAAGCTGCCCTGAGACAAACAGCAAAGGTAAATTAGATGCCACTACAAGACCTTGTGAGTAAGGTCCAATGGCCTTTGGAGCTAATTCCGTACTGATAAGTTGTATTTTGTTTTTCATACCTTACCTTAATAAAGAAAAAAAATTAATAGAGCAAATCCTAATGTCGAGTCTGACTCGACTTTAAGATATTTAGCGATAAATCTCTCATTTGAAACGATGGAAATGAATTTCCCGATCGTTTTTTTTCAACAAACAGCACAATGTGAAACGGCAGCAAACATCATAACATGTTATTAATTAACCTGTTAACACTTTTACAGATTAAAACGATTAAGTTATGTTTAATGAGCCGATAAAAATTTATAATTTTTTGTTGACAGCGATCCTCCCGATATGAGACATCTCAAATTGTCCGAAACAATTAACTTTTTTAGGAGGTCTCCAATGGAGAAAAAACAACAACAATCAAAAAACCCTAATCAGCCAGAAAAAAGATCAGGGCAACAACCACAAAAGACAACTCAAACACCGAATAAGAATCCTGCGAACAAGCCTGGTCAAAAGTAATCGTCTTTTTTGCAATCCCCTAAACTCAGGGGGTTGCATTTCTTTGTGTTTGTTTTTTCTATCCTCTGTTAAACTCACCATGAGATCGTAGTACACTGTCATTTGTAATTGATGAGGAGGATTTCATGAAAACTGCCTTTGAAACATTACCTTGCCCCTATAGTGACAGCTTATTGTTCCAATTCATTTTATCTGAATTGTTACATGCTCACAAAGAGTTGAATTCTCTAGAGTTACTTTTAGAGAAGCTAAAGCAGGCATCAAGCCCTACAAAAAAAAAAGCAAGCCCTCTTCAGATTTTTGATTCTGAAAAGAATTTTTCTGATTTACCCTTAAAATTACATTACAATCATGCTTTTAAGCATGATCAGGGAATTTTGACAAAATTTAAAAATTATGTGTATGCATTTCAAACAGATAGCAATCAAAAAGAACTTATCTCCTTAAGAAAGCTTGCTCGCAAAGGATGGCTGCTTAGTGTTGAGCTTTCTGATCTTGCAGAGAATACCATTGGCTTAAAGCATTTTGAAAGGACGTTAGCAAAAATTAGCGGCATTCTCCAGACGATTAACCAACTAGTCGCTAAATTGTTTCCGCAGTTTCGCGACGACGAAAACGTCGTATTTTTTATGCTCACTCAACAACAGCCTCTCGACAGCATTTATGGGCCTTCATTCATCTTAAAGCAGCTATTATCAATGCATACTACCTTGCAGCAAAGTGCGCAGTTCCTGTTAAAAACCTTTGCAAAGCGTAAATTTGACTATTTACTTCCCATCATTTCCAAAAAAATTGAAGCTTTAGAGCTTGCGTTATGACTCAAAATTTCCATAATGAATATCTTGACCTTATCGGTACCGTTACAGCCTATATCGCCCAAGAATATCCAACTTCAACATCGCTTGTTGCTGATCCGGAAACATTTAACTATTTTAAAAAGCAAGCTCAGCAACGCACCCAAGCACCAGCAAAAACTTCCATTTCGCCACTCTTGGCATCCCCTCAAAATGCTGCTAAAAGTCCTCAACCCACTCCTGCGAGCAGCGTAACTCCACCAAAAGAATTTAAAGAAACTGAGAAAAAGCCAAATCTTCCTATAGAAACGCCCAAAGAACGTGAAGCGCAAACAGTTGAAAAGATCAAACTCAGTCCGCAACTGAAAAGGGAAGCTTTAGAACCGTCAAAATTAATCGATTACTCTGAGCTTTGCAAACTTTGGCAGGAGAACTATCCTCATACTCCGGTTATAATGACGATACCTTCGGATGAGCAAGCCAAAGTCATCAGCCGTCGTTGGCAAAATCCTCCCACTGTTCCGAATATTGTTCTACTTTGTTTTAACGAAAATCCTCATGAGATCGCCTTTTTGAATAATGTGGCGGCTGCAATCACTCAATATTTTGGATCTGCAGGGCTTATTGCAGCAGTAAAGGTTGAAAGCGAGAAAAACTGGAATAAACTTCTTTCCACGCCTTCTTTAAAGCTTATTATTGCCCCCCACCACAGCCTGTATACCTTACCTGATTTGATGAAGCAATACTGTGAAGACCCATTACGTGGCAACCATACCTTGGGGCGTGTGCCGTTACTGCTTTTGTCTGATCTCTCCCTGTATATGCAGCAGCCTAAGCTCAAAATCGCTCTCTGGCAAACTCTATGCCAGCGTTTTGCAGCCAAGAGGTAATGACGAATGGCGGTTGAATATCCTCTTTATGCTTCGGTCATTCTCGATGTTTCTATTGATAAGGCGCTAGATTATGGTATCCCGCAAAATTTCTGTGAAAAGATCTTTCGCGGCACACGTGTAGAAGTTCCTTTAAGAGGATTTTCGCAAACAGGCTTTGTCATTGCTATTAAGGAAAAGCCTGATTTCAGCCCTGTAAAACCTATTTCAAAGATCCTTTCAGAAACTGAACTTTTAGATGCTGATCTATTTAATTTAGCTTTATGGATGGCACGTTATTATTGCGCACCATTGCGGCAAGTTATTAAAGCAATCGTCCCTTCAAGTTTACGTAAAGAGATGACAGCTAAAGAGCAGCTCTTTGTGATGAGACATAAAACCCGCGATGAACTAATTGAACTTTGCAAAGATATCCGTAATAAGCATCCCGCGCAAGCCGCTGTGATAGATGTGATGTTGAAAGTAAAAAAAGGGATTTTTCTTTCAGAGCTTTTGGAACTGACACTTGGATCTAGAAGCCCTGTGGATGCTTTGGTTAAAAAAGG
>JACCVN010000040.1 GCA_013698165.1 Parachlamydiaceae bacterium
ACTAAAGAAACTTCCTCTATAGTTAAAGATTTAAAAAATTGTGTCGATGAAATTGAGATTTTGATTGACTCTGCTCCAAAAAAGTGTGCCACTTTTAACCAAAATGGAAGGGATCAACTTCTTGAACATTCAACAATAGTAAATCTTAAGCCTCCAGTCAAGCAGATAGATGTTTATAGTCAACTCGACGATACAACAGGCTCAGGATTTGAAAATTGCGGTTACCATTCTCTAAAAAATGCAATTTGCCTAATCGCAAGTTTGTCTTCAGATGCTCCTCTACAAAATGCTTTTAAAGATCCTGAACTCTACGATGCTTTTTATCAAAACTATGCGATGCCTCATGTTGAGCACCTCAAAACCGGACAAAAAGATGCGACCACTCCTCTTCTAAGGGCAATAATTAAAGATTTTATCTCTGATCCGTCCCCTCCTGATAAACTTCTTTATCTTCAACAAATTTTAAAAAAATGCAATGAAAATTCTATTGGTATATTTACGACCTTTCCGAGTTCTCATGATTTGGGATTGTCGTTTGGCTTGTTTGATGAAGCAGGATTTAAAGATGCACAGAAATTATTTCAATTTTCTCAACAACCTGGGCCGGGGGTGATGTTCTGTCCTGTAGGAAATGTCAATACAGGGCATTGGTATGCTTTATCCATCATAAAACAAGAAAATGGTGAAATTGAATTTTTTGGGTGTGATTCCCTAGAAAGCGGACAAAAGGGAGGAGCAAGCCCATTAGGAAAAATCTCTTCTTTTTTTCTACACACGTTAACTAATCCAAATGAGTTCATTAATGAAGCTTTATCTTCATTTGTAGACACCCTTCATTATGCGGAATGGGTAGATTCTAAGGGAGTTCCCTTTATCGGAGAGGATAAAGCAAAGCTGATGGAGCTCGCAAAAGAGCCTCTATATTTACCTCAAAAGTGCTTATTAGCTATGGAAGGTATGTTGGAACATAGATGGACAGATTCATCGAATATTCAACAGCTTTTATCTATTCATAAAATAGAAAATCTACTTCGATTTTATCAAAGTAACCTTCCCATAGATTCACATGAAGGGATTGCTATTTCCTCTGTTCTTAAAAAAATCGATAAAAATTTTAATTTTGATAGTTCAGTAGAATCATTGATCGATTCAACAATCTTTAGGTTAAGCTCCTCGTTACCAAACATCGCTGAAACAGAGGTTATAAAAGGAAAAGAATCGACAGGGAAAATTCTCAGCCACATGCTTATCCTATATAATAAAAGAAAGGAAATTGCGGGTGAAAAGGATCAGTCTAGTAGGGAAGTCCTTGCTGAAGCTTTAACACACGCAGGAATTGAAAAAGGTTTTATTTCAGGTAAAAACTCTGAAGAAGCGAAAAATCGTATTGAACATCGAACTTTTATGCTTTTGACAGCTATTCAGAAAGCCGAAATTATGGGAAAAGAAGATGAATTATATCAGGTAGTTCGTCAGGGGGATCCTTGCCTTACGGCACGCGTGGGCCGCATAGAAGAGTTTTTAGCAAGTCTATACAATTTAGGTGACTCTTTGCAGGATATGCTTTCTGACAAGATTTTTATGATTACTGATACTGCGATCGGAGAGATTCTTTTAGAAATGGCTGATGACGCTGAAAGCCTTGAAATATTGACGCCAGCTGATATTGATGCAAACACTCTTGCTCAATTCCTAAAACAGCTTAGCACTGTGGCTACATCGGAGCTATTTAAGGATTATTTAGTTGGTAAGGGGTACTGCGAAACAAAAGAAAATATTGATTGGTTAGAGGTGTCCACTCGGTTGCTCCCATCGAAAGATTTCGAAATAATGTTTTTAAGGGGCAAACGAATAGCACAACAATACATCTAAGTTTTATAAGTAATAGCTGTCAGGGTTTACAGTTCACCACCAACAAAAATGAGACAAGCTCGCTCAAATACTTTCGGAAATTCATCAGTTGATAACCGATCGCCCCATTTTTTTTTATGTTGATTTTGGAGAAATTTAACAAAATCATCGAAACTTGGAAGCTCTCTTGTTTGATGCAGTTCTTGAAAATGATAAATCAATTCCTCTAGCTGAACAGCTTCTTCATCTAATAATTTGTTATTTCCCCAAGTAAAATCCTGAAAATTCAATTGAGTACTTTCGAATTCTTGAACGCTCAAAAGCCTGCCATTAAAACAGGGTGGGCCGACAAAAGCATCTTTAAAAAACCCAAGTAAATTTTCTTTTTCTTTAGCTTTTAGATAGACATTTTTTACTGCTTCTATTCGATGCAAAATTGATGATTTAATTTCTTGGGAAGTGCTACCGGTTGAAAAGGCGAGCTCTGCTCTTAGATAGACTCTCTGAGTGATCTTTTCGTGCCTCTCCACTTCATCATGGATCAGGAAATCATCCACCTCTTTTTCTAAAATCGATAATGCCAAAATTGTCACCTGAGCATAACGATATTCATTTGGACTAAGTTTTGATTTGTAGCTATCAAGATCTTTGATAAAATCTTGATAAATAGTAGGGCTTGTTTTGATTTCAACTAAGGCATTTTGAATTTGACTTGGAAGAGTGTCGGTACTACATAACATTTTTGAAAATCCTCATTGTTGACGGTTGCTCAGCATTCCGATGCCGAATGTAGGCTGCTGCGTCTCACAGCAGGAGTTAGCGATGTGTGCTGCATTCTTGCTCATCATATCTCCTGCTGCGAGACGCAGCAGGAGATATAGGATTACAACTATCTGTTTTTCAAGAATGAATGTTCAAATAACCGATATTGAGCAATCGATGTCAATTCCGGTACTGACTTTAATGGTAGAGCTTTTTGAACTTGTCCACTTTGTCTAAAAGCCGATTCAAATGCTACCTTGTCATAGATTGTAGCTGAATCAGTAATAACTGCATTCTGAGGATATTTTTTAGTCAATGGACATACGCAATTCTTGAGGACAGGATCATTTTGCAATTCCTGCGGAGGTTTTGAAAGTGCCATCCAACTAGAAAATTTTCTGAAATCGGAGTCAGTGACATTCCTTAAGTTCATGATCTTCATAAAGCGTGCTTTCTTGTTCGCAAATGAGTCATTTCCATTTAAATATTTTGATGCCAGGCGCTCTTCATATTTGGCTTCTTGTAGATTTTGTTCAAAGAGCGTCACTTTTGTGGCATCCGTAAGGGAAGAAATTCCACAGCTTCTCAACCACTTGGCTGTTGTCTCATCAAAAGAGTAAGTCTTTTTAGGTGAATCTGATCTTTTGGCCTGTTCTGTTCTACGATTGTCACTAACGGTTTTCATGTTCGTATTGCTGAAATTTCCTGAACGACAGGATCTAATCGCAATGTTAGTAATTGGCACCGCCATACCTGCTATTGTACCGCAGGCGGCAATCACACCAACTGTCAAAATGATTGGCATCGCTAATATAACTGCTACAGAAAGCCCGACCGTTAAGCCAAGAGCTGCAAAAGCAACACTAGCGATAATCATTACCGCAATTTCTTTCGTGGTATAGATTGTGTTGCCTAGGGGAAAGATTTTTTCCGCTGGGGAAGATGAACTATAACTGGATAAATGACTGTTATGGGCTAAATGCATTTTAAAGACCTACTTTTAAATTTTTGATTTATTTATTATATTTTAACTGTGTAATACTATATTGATTTTAGACCTCTCTACGGATAATTGCGTAAAGAAGTTTGATTGGATTGTATCAAAACCTTTCAATATTGACAAGAGAAGATATTTTTGCAAACATAAGTTATGTTTAATCAACAAATATTGTTTTTCTCAAAAAGAAATACAA
>JACCVN010000054.1 GCA_013698165.1 Parachlamydiaceae bacterium
GGTTGGGCATATTTTGGTAGAAGATACTATGACCCTGAAGTCGGAAAATGGACAACTCCCGACCCCTTGGGCTATATGGATAGCCCAAATGTTTATTGCTTTGTTCACAATAGGCCTTTGAAGTATATTGATCCTGATGGAAGATTTGGATCAGAGGTCTGTAAATATGAATCGTTTGTAAACTGTTTTCAGCAAAATTGCTACTATCAAGCCCAGTGGGATGATGACCCCGACATTTATCCAATGGGTACAAATTATCAATACTCATCCACATTTACAGTTGGCACTCCCATTTATTCCGGTGTAGATTTGATTAGTGTTAATGGCGTATTAAATTCATTAGACGATGCGAAAGCCTCTGCGAAAATAATTTCGGATATGGCCGGAGGGCATACAGTGAAAGGTGTGCATAATCAAAGTTATGGACTTCTCATGGATCTGTTTGAAAGCTTACTTGGACTTATGGGAATACCAACTCGACCGGCGTACCTTATAAAAGAAACTTTGGAAGGGTGTGATCCCAACTCAGAGCTTTTGCTTACACCTCACAGCCAGGGTGGAATTCACGCAACAAATGCCATTCCAATGCTTGATGAAGAAGTTAGGCAAAGACTTCATGTCATGGGTATTGCTCCGGCGAATCTAATCCCAAAAGGTCAAGTCCGCGAAGCTAAGCATTTTGTAAGTTTTGACATTGTGCCTTTGTTTGGTAGGGTATTAAATATAACACGCGAAACCGAACCCGTTATATATATAAAATCTCTCCCAGGCACCCCATTTATAGACCACTCTTTCAATAGCCCGACTTACGACAAACCATTAAGAACAGACATAAACAATTTTATCAAAACTTACGGTCAACCGCTATGAAAAAACTATTTTGTAGGATTAGCATTATATTAATTTTATTAATTACTTATGTCGGGTGTGATAATCGCGCTGAGGATGTAAAAATAATGCATAAAACAATTAACCATGTTGTAAAAACAATACAAAACCGTTCTCAATTACATTTTATAGGCTTTGGAGAATCTGGAAATAAAACTCATTATTATAAAGTATCCCTTAGCTTTAATATTTTTCGTGTGCTTACCAAAGATGAGGGACGTAAATTGCTAATTACATGTAAAGAAGAATTGCTCTCAGCTATAAATTTAAACACGAAACTTTTGCCATATTTGCAACCTTCACCATTTACACAGGCCAATGTAGAAATCTTCATTTTTTCATATCATCCTGATGGAAAGTCAACTTATTACCCAGAAATTGGAGTATTCTCTGCATGGAATGGAATAATCAAGTTTGAGACGGATGCTCCAGGAATGAAAGCCGGTTTCTTCACGGAAGAAACAGAAAGCTACGAAGATGCATTGGAAATTGTCCATTCCCAATTGAACCCTTAAACTAAAAAGACTCTAAGGCTACAGCTTAACAATGAATTTGAAAAGGCTAAACAGTCCATGTTAAATCAGAAAGGATACGTCCTTTTTATGTTTATTATACCCCCATTAAGGGTGCCCAAGACGTAGCTGGCATTCTAATGCATTCGCATCAGGTTAAGGAAATTAACTCTAATAAAACTCATTCTAGGTATGAAGGAGTTTTATTTTCAATCATTTCTCTTGAAGATTTCCTCGTATTTCTCTTGCTTTTACTCCAAGCAGAATCTAAATCGGAAATAAAGGCTTTTATGAATTTCATTGTAACCCCTTTTAAAATCACCAATTTAAAAGCTTCTTCCGATAAAAACCAATTTACCACCTTATGAAAGCTGGCTTCCTTGTTGAAATAATTTTTTAAGCAGAACATTCCTAATTCATAAAAATTTGTACATATTATAATCGACATCCATTTCGCATACAGTAAAGTTCGAATTCTATTTTCATTTCTTCCTGGCATATGCTCCATTTTTAATTGTGATTTCCAACAATTTTTGGCTCTTCGGAGCTTTGCGTGGTGAATAATTTTTTTAAGAAAAGCAATCAATTATTTTTATTCTGAAATTTTCAAAATTTACAAAACCAAAGGCTTTACGCTTAATAAGCTTAATTTTGTTATTCACCCCTTCGACAAAACCACTACTTACTCTCTCTTCAAAGTAATTTAGTATATTTTCTTCCCAGTTTAAAAGCGTTTTTACAAACGTATAATATTTACTAACGCCTGATCTTACGATGCTTATAGCCCAGCTAGACAATTCTTTAGAGCCTGATTCTCTATCTTTTGAGTCAAATATGCTTCTAAATGACTCCTTAAATTCATGACACATCTTAAGCTCGGGACTTACAGTAAGCACTTTATCCAACATTTCCGCTTGCTCATCTGTCAAATCCTCTCGATTTTTTGGTACTACATACTTTGCATTTTTCCAAATGTCTACATTTTTATTCTCTCGCTTTGCCTGCTTTCTGCAATTGTCTAAAGCTTTATTTAAGTTTTGCATTACATGAAACCGATCCGCTACAGCTTTAGCATTAGGCAGAATAGATTCTACTACAGAACGATAAGGCCCCCACAGATATATAGCAACAAATTGTACCCCTGCCTTAAAGTCATTGTCCCATTGAGCCATATATGTTTCTAGGGCCGCCTTTTTTCTGTCCTTGAGTACGTCGATAACTCTTTTATTTGTCACGTCAGTGATCACAACAACAAAAACCTTATGTCCCTTATGCATAGCTATTTCATCTATACCGATAATTCTTGTTGAAAGACCTAATGATAGATTCTCTTGTTTTTGCCTTGCCATGCTCTGATAAATCTCGGTTGCTGTTTTATCATTGATTCTGAATTTTGAGGCTGTATAGGAGGCATTTGTTTCTTGGCAACATTCGTATACCTGTTGTTCAAATCGGCTCGTATAACGCCTATGAGGAGATGCAAATGATAGAGGTTCGGTCAAGGTTGCGTGACATCCTTTGCATTCAAATCTTTTGATATCGATCTCTATACAACACATTCGCCCAGACAGATGCAAGTCTCTGTATACTTTTGGCTTAACGTCAACTAACGTGGATGTTAGGCAACAGCACGTTGGGCAGAGCCCCACATCATGTTCTGAAGCCACTAAAATTCTAATCTCATCCTTTTGAATATCAACATCTTTGAATTTTACACTTTCAAGATTAATCAGTTTTGTTACATAATCGTTTTTTAGCATTTGTTCACCCTTCTACTGTCTTTGTAACCAATAGAATGTGACAAATGCTATTTTTATTTAAACTGTTTTATTGCTAAAATTTTTATTCACCACGCAAATCTCCGAAGAGCC
>JACCVN010000061.1 GCA_013698165.1 Parachlamydiaceae bacterium
GCAAAACACTAGAAGCATATGAGAGATAAAAACAATTGCCCCCGCCTCTAGCGCGCTGGAAATAGTAATTTTTATTAAGGAGGTCAAATTGAGAGGTAAGCTCTTTGATTTTACTATGATGCTTTAGTCTTGTAGTAAGTTCACTAAGGTAACAAGGGCTGTCTAAAGCCTGAAGAGGTTCTTCATTATAAGGCATTATAAAATTTACCAATGTTTCTTTTTTCGAAGGTATTTGTATCTTTTGTGTTGCGGCGGTAACTTTAGGGCTATTGGCCGAAGACTGTTGTGTCACGTTTTTATCATAAAAGAAGTTGCGGCAGATTAAGTATACAATTCCAAAGGTTAGAATGCCAAAGATCACAGTGGAAAATTTGGCAATGTTCTGATCTTGTTCATTAAGGTTTTCAGACCCTGTATTAAACATGAAATATTTAAAAAAATTTTCTGTAGTAAGTTTTATCATATTTATATCTTGATTAAATGGTTAAAAGAATCCTAATTATATTACCTTATTGCACGTCTTTTAATCAAGATAAATGAAAATATGAGACTCTTAACGCCGGGTGTTTTGACCATCTTTTAAGTCCAGCCATAACAATAACCATTTTTTTTAGAAGTTGCATAGCGATGAAAAGCATTAATGTTGTTTGCGCCTCCTACAATAGCGCAGAAGATTATCGATATAAGTGTAAAATAGGCTATGTTTTTTGTTGTCGTGTACACAAGGATCTTGGACATTATGGCTTAATTCTTCTAAACGGCTTTTAAATTACTCTAGATCATTATTTTTGATTCATCCGTGTAGGGTTCGTCTTTGAACCTTTTGAGTTCACATTTATCTCCATGGTTTAGGTAAAACAAAATTTAAAGCTCAAAAACAAATTTCTGTCAAGAAATTTTAATTAAAACACCCTGTGGCGTTAGGCCGCAAAATCCTTAACGTGCTTATAATCCGAATTCTGAGCTGACCCCAAGCAGTTCCTTTCCACTATATAGGCTTTATTGCTGTGCCAATGTGATTTTATGCATTCGAGTAAGAAGTGAAGAATCCTATTTTCAGACTTTTCCAAATACTAAAAATAGATTATAAGCAGGTTCAAGAAAAATTTCTTACTTAGGCTAAACATTATGATTTTAAGGGGTGATAGATGCAATTATTGAAAGTAATAGGCTGTATGCAGCTGGTACTAATGGGTCTTCACGCTGAAGAAAAAGAGGCAGAGGAGATCTTTACAACGATTTATGATACTGGCTACTGGGGAGTAAATGCTGAGGGGATCGGATATTCCGGCACAGGATCTACAGTGGATCAAGCTCGTCCTTATATGAAGTTTGTCCAGGATTTTATGGCAAAGAACGCAATTAAATCTGTTGTCGATGTGGGATGTGGCGATTGGACATTTGCTCGACATATGAACTGGAATGGTATTGATTACATTGGATATGACGTTGTTCAATCTGTAATCGAACGCGATAAGGAAAGATTTGCTACAGATAACATCAATTTTATTTTCGCCAATGCCATTGAGACAGATCTCCCAAGTGCCGATCTTCTCATATGCAAAGATGTATTGCAGCATTGCAACAACGACGATATCGCCAGTTTTTTATTGCAATGCCCTAAATTTAAGCATTGCTTAATTACAAACGATGTAAATCCAGATACATTGAGCAGCCAAAACTTCCCTACAGAACGTGGAGGATGCACCCATGCCGTAGATCTTACCCAGCCGCCATTTAATGTAGAAGGCGTCAAAGTATTGACTTATCAAGCAGGGTATAACATCAAGCAGGTTCTACACATCCAAAATGACTAAATCATTGTGCTGTTACGGATCCAAAAAGTTGCTGTAGGTTTTCCTGGAAGAACTCTTTATTCCTTAAATAGCGTTGACGATTCTCTTTGCCAATAATTTCTAACTCCTCGTTAGAATATGTGCAAAGATTTTCGACACAGCCTTCAAGTTTTTTGGGATCGACAGTATAATTGATCGCTAGACGTTGCGGCATGGTGCAGTAATAATCAATCAGACAATCGGGATGTACCACAAATTCGTTCATGGGTGGGGCATTGGTAGTTAATACAACTGCCCCACAGCTCATCGCTTCTGAAATTGAGTGACCAAATCCTTCTGTTTGGCTAGGCAAAAGATGTATGCCGCAAATATTTTGCAATAAAATGAGATCTTGTTCGCTCATGATATATTGATGAAGGCTAAGATTGTGTAGAGGAGCATACTCTTTCCAGTGCGAAGTTATGGTCATCATGGGAAAATCTGGCCTCTCCTGCCATACTTTCATAATAGCATCTGTACCCTTAGCTGCGCTCTGACCGCGTAAATGGAAATATTGACTGTAATCTTTTGTTATCTCTGGACGCAAGTTGTCACAAGAGGTAAATCCGATAAAATAGGTATGGCCTTCTCGTTCTTTAAAAATTCTTTCGATTTCATGCGTACGGCATAAAATTAAATCAAACTGGGGAATGTATTCCAAAAAATTACAATACCACTCAGGGTTAGGAATAAGGCAATTTTTCTGTGCATAAGGAAATAACTGGGGATCAAAATGTTCAATGAATATGTTGATGTCAACTGGATTAGCCTGAAGGCTAGGATAATTTACATGATTGACCTGATGGCCAAGTTTTTGAAGTTCTGAACTTAAAATTTTGAAATCTTTAGATTGGCCTACACCATTGGCGGAACAGATAATGTTAAAACTTAAACTGCGCCAGCCACTTTCGCTACGTATCTGCAGAGGGTCATCTTCTACCGCGATAATGTTCAGATTGAGGATTGAAGCGACAAAGATGGTTGCGAGTATGTAACGAGTCATGAATATTCCCATTTAATGTTAAAAAAGTAGTGCATATACTGCCCTAGTACACTGTCAAGGTAGTATTTTCGACTATTTCTGCGTGAAAGCCCCGTGG
>JACCVN010000074.1 GCA_013698165.1 Parachlamydiaceae bacterium
GCTAAACACCATGTTGCAGCAAAAGCTAAGCATGCAGCAAAACCTGCAGCTAAGTCACATGCTAAGCCAGCAGCTAAAGCAAAATCACATAAAGCAGTTGCAAAGCCACACGCTTTTGCACTAAAGCGTCCTACAGCTAAGTTGCCAACGCGCAAAGGCAACTCGCGTTAAGGTCTCTTAACTTCAGGGTATCGCAATAAAACGAAGCCCTGAAGTTTTTCTTTTAATTTCCTTTCACACATTTAAATAAGTATTTAAGCGCAAAAGGCTTTTCCTATGGCAACATCAAAAGAAAAAAATGCAATCACTCCATCACGTCAAGACGATTATCCAGAATGGTTCCAACAAGTTGTAAAAGCTGCTGATATGGCAGAAAATTCCCCTGTCCGCGGCTGCATGTGCATTAAACCCTGGGGATACGGCATTTGGGAAAATATTCAACGTCAGCTTGATGAACGCATCAAAGAAACCGGCCATGAAAATGCTTATTTTCCACTTTTCATACCCTTGAGCTATTTAGAAAAAGAAGCTAAACATGTCGAAGGCTTCGCTAAAGAATGCGCTGTGGTCACTCATCACCGACTCGAAGAAAAAAATGGCAAGCTTGTTCCCACAGGCGAGCTCGAAGAACCCCTTATTGTTAGACCTACCTCTGAAATGATCATTGGAGAATCCTTTTCCCGCTGGATCGAATCTTACCGCGATCTCCCTCTTCTGATCAACCAATGGGCAAATGTTGTTCGTTGGGAAATGCGGCCACGTATCTTCCTCAGAACGACAGAATTTTTATGGCAAGAAGGGCATACTGCCCATTCTAATGCCGAAGAAGCGCTTGAAGAGACCCTAAAGATGCATGAGGTCTATCGCAGCTTCATGGAAGATGTCTTAGCAATTCCGGTTATTGCCGGTGAGAAATCTGAAGGTGAGCGTTTTCCCGGTGCTGTAGGGACTTATACTCTTGAAGCAATGATGCAAGACCGCAAAGCATTACAAATGGGAACTTCTCATTATTTGGGTCAAAATTTTGCTAAAGGCTCTAATATCCGCTTTAGCGATCAAAATGGCCAGACTCAATATGCCTATACGACCTCTTGGGGAACAACTACACGTATGATCGGCGCTCTTGTCATGGTGCACTCCGATGACGATGGCCTCAGACTTCCTCCTAGAATTGCCCACCGTCAAATAGTTATTTTGCCTATCATCCCCAAGCCTGAGATGGAAGCCCAAGTCCTGGAATATGCTGAAAAAATTGCCGCTGAACTTAAAGGCTGCACTTTCCATGGCCGTCCACTATCTGTGATCGTCGATAAACGCGAGAAACGCGGCGGCGAGAAAAATTGGGAATGGATAAAAAAAGGGATCCCTCTACGCATTGAAGTAGGCCCTCGCGATCTTGAAGCGAATTCTACAATGGTCTGCCGCAGAGACCGTGCACACAACGAAAAGAATAAAATATCCTTCGACCAGCTCTCTCAAGAGATTCCTGCATTGCTTGAAGAAATTCAGCAAGGCCTTTTTACTGCGGCAAAAAAATACCGGGATGAAAATATCCATACTGAAATCAAATCCTTGGCAGAAATGGAGGATTTTTTCACTCCAAAAAATCAGGATAAACCGGAAATCCATGGCGGCTTTGTCAAAGCAAAGTGGTGCGGTGACGCTTCTACTGAAGCTCTTTTAGAAAAATGTAAAATTAGCATCCGTTGCCTACCTCTTGAGCAAAGCGGGTCCACAGGAGTATGCATTATCACCGGGAAGCCAGCTACGATCGACGCGATCTTCGCAAAGTCCTACTAACAGGATATGCAAAGACGGTTGTTCGAGTTTTAAGGCGCTGAACATCAGATACCGGAAGTTCATTTCTAAAATCTGCTCAATTTCTAATTGGTTTTTAACATTTGGTCTATGTGAAAGCTCGGGATTAACGATCGAAAGTGACCCAATATTATAACATGGGGTCACTTTCGATCGTTCAACCCCGGGGCTTTGGCACGGCCTAATGTTAAAAAGCAATTAGATTCAGGTATACATCATTTCTCAAATGAGCAAAGGTTCTAGATAGCAATTTTAATTTGATTCAAACGAGGATTCCTTTCGAGGAAATTTAAAAATGCTCCAAGAGCGTCAGAGCTTAACTCAAAAATTAAAAAAAAGTGTGTGTTTTTAGGCATGGAAAAGATAATCTCCAAAATAACAATTCAACATCTGGAGGTTCCCATGGCTAAAGATAGTCTATCAGTCGCAAAAGTTATCGAAGTTATCGCTGAAGGCAAAACAATCGAAGACGCTATCAATAATGCAGCTTTGAAAGCGCATGAAACTGTTCGACATGTAAAACATGTGAATGTGGAGAATATCCAAGCAATGGTTGAAAATGGCGAGATTCATACTTTCCGCGTCAATGCCAAAGTCACTTTCCTCATTGAATAAGTCCTCGGATGAGTGTTACTAAAGCTTAGCTCGGCATTCTTCCAATGCCGAGCTAGTACACTCACTCCTTTTTTTACCCTTGCCTTCTCAACGGCATAGGTAAATAGAATTTAAGTATCCATTCCCAAATTAATTGGTCATCTAAAAAGCTTCTAGACCTCATGAAATCCTTCGAATAAATGCTCCAATACGTTAGAATGTAAGTTATCCAACCCCAAAGTCAGGTAATCCCATGAGTGAGTCTATCTTTCGTTCTTTTTTACGTTCATTTTTCGTTCGTTTTGGCACCATTTTGGGTCTCCTATTGGGGATTTTACTAACTTTTGTTTTGATTGGCGCTTTCTTTGGCAAAAAAGATGACGCAGGAAAACTTGAATACTCTTACAGTCCTACAATCCAGGCCAATGCTTTGGGTGAACGTGAAGTATTACCAGATACTTCCCCGGTAATCCTTAAAATGAACCTGCAAGGCACCATCGGCCTTGAAAATCTTAACCGCCACAAGACACGTGAATTGCTTATTGAATCCAGAGAAAAAACGCTAAAAGATGATCGTGTAAAAGCAATCCTACTCTGCATTGACACTCCTGGCGGCACCGTCACGGATGCCGATGGCATATACCGCCTATTAAAAGAATATAAAGAGCGATACAAAACTCCCATCTATGCGTATGTCGATGGATTATGTGCCTCTGGAGGCATGTATGTAGCCTGCGCCGCAGATAAAATTTATGCCAGCGAATCGAGCATTGTCGGCAGCATCGGCGTGATGGTTTCTACAGCCATGAATTTTACTAAAGTGATGGATAAAATTGGCATCGAATCCCTGACACTTACTGCCGGTAAGGGTAAGGATGAGCTCAATCCTTTCCGCCCATGGAAACCTGATGAATCAAAAAATTATCAAGCGCTCATCAACGATTTCTACCTAAGTTTTGTCGATATCGTTACCACAAATCGCCCTGAGGTAAACAAAGAAAAGCTCGTGGACGAATATGGCGCAAATGTCTTCACTGCTGCAAAAGCTAAAGAAATTGGACTCATTGATGAAGTGGGTTTTACCTACAGCCAAACTCTCGAGCTTCTTGCCAAGGATGTTGGCCTTAATGATGAAAAATATCAAGTCATCGAATTAACAGAAGATAACTGGATCAACGCCCTATTCAGATCGCAAGCCAACAATCCCCTTTTAAAAGGCGAGCTGAAGCACAGCGTGCAACTCCAAGGGGAACTCGATCCAAAGCTTACTAACCAGTTCCTATACCTAAAGCAACTGTAATGGCGCTATAACATGCTCGGCATTTCGAATGCCGAGCATGATCATTCCAACCTTTCAAAATCAGAGCATTAAAAAAAAGAAAAACCCTTATCGGGGTTATGAAGAAGCAATTGAAAAGTCCCATAGCCGGGAATGCGGGGGTAGAAAATATCCACAGGCGTTAGCCTTATCATTACCCAAATTTATCAAAACCTAAATATTGTTTAAAAGAGAAGAACCCTTTTCAGGGGTTATGAGGGTATATTTAGCATACCCGTAGCTAGTACACTGTTAAGGTAGTATTTTCGACTACTTCTGCATCAAAGCCCCGTGGTTTGCCGATCGTAAAAGGGGCTGTATTTACT
>JACCVN010000075.1 GCA_013698165.1 Parachlamydiaceae bacterium
CAATTCGCCGAATTCTTCGCATTATCCATGCGTTCGGTGGGACGCAAGGGAAAGCCTAAGGATAGGAAATTCAATGGGAATTTGAATTTTGATCTAAGAGTGGTAATACCAGTTTAATGCATTTTCAGGTGTAGCGACCATTGACTGCATCAAAATAAGAACATTTTTTTCATCTAATTGTTTAATCCATTGACTGCGGGTTCAATTTCCGGTCAGGAATAATCTTCACAACTTCTTTTCAATTTAAGCTGAGTTGTACCAAAAAGTTAATCTTGCTATAATGGTATATACCGGTATATACCAAAGGCTGCCAGATGTTTATCAATAAAGTCTGTAATGCGTTGCAGAAGGCTCGAATCCCTTATGCCATAGTTGGAGGTTATGCAGTAGCCCTGCATGGGATTCCAAGAGGTACTTTCGATATTGATTTCGTCATTCAATGGACTTTAAATAACCTGGTAGATGCGGAAAAGGCAATGATAGGACTCGGACTTGTTTCGAGAATTCCTGTCGATGCACAAAATGTATTTAATTTTCGGGATGAGTACATCTTGAAGCGTCATTTAATTGCGTGGAACTTCTATGACCCGGTAAATCCAAGTCATCAAGTAGATATCATTATAAACTATGACCTGAAGAGCTCTAGCACCAAGACGATAAAGACTGTTTATGGCAACCTCAAAATCCTTTCCAAAAAAGATCTAATTGCCATGAAGAAATCCTCTGGAAGACCTCAAGATCTTGAGGATATTAAATCATTGGAGGCAATATGAAAAACAAGCCCATACAATACTTTAATAAAGAGTATATAGAGCGGTGTCGAGGCCTTACTCCGGATCAAATCCTTGAATTCCTGGAAAATTTTCAAAAACTAATGTTTGGAACCGCCGAAAAATGTCAACTGATCAGCTTAAAAATAGAGCCGTCCCTTTTAAAAGCCTTCAAATTTAAATCAAAGCTATCTGGCGTAGCCTACCAAACCCAAATCAAAAAAGTGATGAAAGATTGGGTAGAAAATTAACGTGTTAGCCCTTTCCTTTTAAGGCCTTTTGTTTTATTTACGGGGTCCAGAAATGCGTTTCAATCATCCACTTTAGTGGATCGAAGAAAATATAAGCCAAAAAAATTCAATGCGCTATTACATTATACATAATGAAGTGTTCGTGTCATGAACAGGGCGTTTTTAATGAGAAAAACTTGAAAAAAAATATAAATTACAGCTATACTTTCCCATTTCATTACTTTGTAGTCAGCGTAAAATACAATTAAACGCAAAATAAAAAGGCATTTCGGCGGTTGCTCGCCGAATGCCCTTTTTCCACACCTCTTCTTAACAGCCTTAAGGCTTACGATCCCCCGTCTTGTGACTGCCGAAAATAGGATTCTACTTGTACATCAGTGTTTGGTAAAATGTGCTTCAGTTCCTCCAGTTTAGCTTCACTGAAACCTTGGTCGCCATAATTCAAATTTGTAAAGATAATTGTTAATTTCTTTAACTTATGCATTTTGCTGAGCGCGCACAATTCATAGTTTGTAAATCCTTGAGTTCTCCAGGCTCCGTCCATTTGAAGTTTAAAATCTTCAAGATTTATTAATTTGCTTATGTTTTCTAAAGTTTTCACAAATTCCGCTTGTTCTCTATAGAGGATAATTTCTAAAGATTCTATAAATGGAAGTGCAAATTCGAGATAATACAAATTATTGGAAGGACTACTTACTGCAAAAGTTTTTACGTTAGGCATATGCGCCCAAGGCAATAGATTTTGTGATGGAGCTCCTGCAATTTTCAAATTTGTAACATTTACATTGTTGCTAAGGCCATAATCATCTTTAGCGAGATTATAATAATAAGGAGAATAATTTGACACATTTATAACAATCGTATCAAGATCTGGATAGATTTCACTAAAATCTAAGGAAGGAATACTACTTTCAATCATCAGATACGAGCGGTCACTTGAAATTGAGTATCGACCGCCGTTACCGTCGAAAATAAGTTCACTCTGTAAATTAGTTAATGGTACAAAAAAAATACTAAAGGTAATCATAAATGCAGAAAGAT
>JACCVN010000081.1 GCA_013698165.1 Parachlamydiaceae bacterium
TACTTCCCATCCACGAAACGTACTGGAGTCGCATAAGCGACCTAGACCCCAACCCATCAGAGATTTTTCCTTTCCAATGATCTTTTGAGTTTTGTGCCAAGGATTTTCAAGAACTCCTTGTATCGCCTTTGTAATCATTCGCATTTCCATATAAAAAGGGTTTTCAAGTTTACCGGACGAATTGTTTCCTTTGTCCTCTACAACAGATTGCAAATATTCCAATATCACAAAATGGTCGGCTTCATAGTGATGCTGACATCCCTGAATACAATAGATTGCATATAACGCCGCCCAATGGTGTTCTTCCTCCTTGCACCCCATCATTTCCTTCAAAAATTCATTAAATAATAGCACTGTTGTCTGCTCAACAATGGGATCATATTCTCTATAAAGAAAAAAATTAGTGAGGTTCATCATGGCTTGAACCTTGTTTTTCGATACTCGAGTCGACATGAAAACTTTAGATAAGGACAATGATTCATTTTTGAAATCGATATATCGACGGAGAGGAACGATCTCAGGTGTATCAATAATTGAAATTATCTCTTTTGCACCTTTGGCGATAACCTGTGAATCAATGGAATTGTGAACAGACTTCCCTTCACCTTTTTTTGGAGTATAAAAATCAATAGCAGCTTCTCCACCTTTGATCAGCTTAACGACAAGATCAAGTTTTTCATCTAAGTGCTCTGCATTGAACTCCTCCCATACTTGAGGCCACCATTTAGAGGCTTGAAAGAAAACTTTCGATCCTTGATTCGATAAACGCCCTAAAACTTTATTCCAACATGTAATTTTTTCCTGCTTTTCCAATGGGATGGAATATTCTTTTAAATTCGCCATCGAGTACAAAATATCCTCTAAAACAGCTATAGGAGCAAAATCAGCGGCATGATTAATATATTCAAACCAAAAACCCTTTTTTGTCGGTTTACATTCAAAGGCAAGCTTGTTGCAGATCACGAACAAACTATGCAATTGAGTTTTATCTGCTATGTCAGATTCTTTAGATATTGCAATTGTCTGTAGAAGCATTTCAGCAAGAATTTCTAGCCATGACCCACGCAAGGATTTCTCGTTTATGGACGCTAATGCGTTTTTATTCTCGATAAGATTTATGCAATTCGATATATGCCCTCCTCGGAGGAATATTTTATATATTGTGAGCCAAGATTTTTCAAAACCTTGTGGAGTGTCGAGTTTTATGATCAATTCCCCTGCTTCGCGCACATGGCCTTTATCTGCCAGGTGACCTATAAGCTCAAAGTTTCTTTCATAAAAAGCATCATCTAAGTCGTCACTAAAGACCCCTTCCTTTTCCAACCAACGTGAGCCCTTAAACAAATCTCTTTTATTCAAATTGCTCTTAAAGAAGTACTGGCAAAGGGATCTCATCATAGTTTTAACATTAACATCAGCAATTGCGGTCTCCGGAATTTTTTCCAAAAGCTGTTCGATATTTTCCAGAGATTCTGTCAATATTTTCGATTTTGATTCAAAGAGTAGTTTTGATGAGGCATGGATTAATATATTTGCGAAATGGGATAGATTGCCTTGATAAGATTGTGGAATGGCAACATTAATTTTCACAATCTCATTGAATAGTCCGAAGTCAAAGAGTTTCTGTAAAAAATTAAAGGGAAGCTTATGGACACGTTTAAGAGCAAAATTTAGGTCGGCATTTTGCAGCAGATATGTAGTTACCGTTCGAAAATGCTCTTCTAGAAACTTCTCATGACTGTGGCTTAATATGTTGATTACCAATTTCATGAGGATGGGCTTCAAAAAGCGATCTTTTTCACCTAAATAAAAGTTTAGCAACTCAAATGGTGGAATTGAAGAATTTTGACTATTAAACTGGTCCAAAATCCCTTCAATGTGACTCTCTATGTCCACTGCAGGTGAACTTTCAGCCATCGATTTAATGATTTGTAAAAGATAATTGCGTTCTTCCCATATCGACTCAATTTGTAGCAATCTTCTAAGAAAAATGAAAAGAACTTCTCTGTTATTCAGAGAGCCTTTTGATTTTTGAAGCTGCTGAAGGGCATTATTGATGGAACTCTTTAAAAGTGGAAGATTATGGCTGCAAAACTGACTCGCAAAAGGAGATGAAATATCAAATTCATCTGTCAGTTCCTTCAGGTTCAACCCTTTCTCATTGGCAAGACTAAGGTGGATAGTTTCCAATGCAGACTTAAATTCCAAAAACGTTTCTGTATTGACTTCAGGAATAAGTTCCAACCTATGGATTTCACAGGCAAAACGCAGGCTTTGAAGAGGTGATAGGAGCCTGTTTTTCATTAAGATAACTTGCAGCGCAAATTCTCTAACATTTTTAGGTGCGGATTTCATTCTTTGGATAGTATTCACCAAAACGTTAAACAGGTTTTTTTCTATCTCGGGATCCTCTGTAATGCATTTTAGCTTATAGAGCTTCATAATGATATTTAAGGATGTCTTAGGGAGGTATATTTGTTGGAGCTCCATCCGTTGAATTACTTTTTTTGAGACCTCCTTAGGGATCTCTGTGCTATGATTTCCAAAACAAATCGTTAGGAGATTATGGTATAGCAGTACATTGACTTCATAGTTTTCCTCATCGCCAACTTCGTCAAGATATTCAAAAGCCAGATCAATAAACATCTCCTTGCCCGTAGCAAAAAGCCAGGTTACAAACTCAGTTTTTTTGTGCGTTTTCAATGGAAAAGAATTCAAGGAAGCAGCACTTTGAAAGGCACTAAGAATATCACTTTTAAATGACTCTGGGGCCCAATTATCCAAAAACATGTCTAGCATTTTTCGCGATAATAGCCTAAAAAAGACTTCTTCATTCTTTTGAGCCAACAAAGATAGAGAAAGTAAAAAACCGGTTTTCCAAGCCTGAACTTGCTTTTGATTCAAAAAGGTTAACGCCTTATCCCTGCAAATCGATAAATTAAGCCTTGGATCACTGCTATATTGTTGGAGGGGTGATTTTTCGATACCAAAAACCGGCTCTCTATTCGCAGTAAGGATATCGTAAATATGGCGCAAATGATGAAATGTGGTTGGACTCGACCCTGCGACATGAGCGAGATGTTGAATAGCTTCCGGAAGATCATAAGGGAACAATAACACATAATTTGAATTGTCCTTTTTCCCAAGACTTTTGTCCATCACTCCAAGATCTTTGCTGGAATTTAGGACAATTTGAATATAAAGATCCTGGCCAATCTGAGTAGGTTTACAGGAATAATCACTTTCACATCTCAGATTACCGTGCAGAATCAATGCTGAAGACACCTGAATCATTGCATAGAGATCTTGGTATGAAAAATTCGGATCTCGCAACAAAATCTTCATCTGTTCAATAAGCGACTTGGATTCAGAATGTGTTTTCTCATCAATTTTTCCGATTTGATTAGATTTTGAACGGTGAATATTCCTTCCAACTTTATCAATATAGTTAAATACATACTGCCATAATTCTTGGATTTCTTTGAGGTTCCCAATGTTCATCTTATACAGGATTGCTGATGCATTAAGTGCTAGCACAACTAATATATTGAGATTACCTTGATGATGATGAGTCATCCTTGAAATTAATTGCGCGCCTAAGATCTCGGACAATGGAGTCTTTTGTGTATTTTTCCCAATTTGTTGATTTTTTCGTTCATTCAGAAGTGCAGATATGGCTTTTTGTAACAACCCATCCCGGATGCAGCCCCCTCCTTGCATGAAGTGGGACATAGTCCTTGCAAAGTCCATTCTATCTGCAAATGCGGATTCTTTAAAGGTGAAATTTGAAAACAATCCATCCACAATAGCCTGTACAACGTTGATCACCGAGGGGCCAATCAAACTTTCCAGATAAATTTCAGGATTTTCCTCATTCCGGATAATAGGTGTAACGTCTACACAAAGAGCGGTAATAGGGGTGATTGTGGTATTTGCCAAAAAAGGAAATATGCAGTCATGCACCTTGCCTTCACTTCCCAAACTACGCAAAGAAAAGCAGACTTTTTCATTCCTTAGGTCTTTTGCGCGAAGAAATCCAAAGGCTTTAATATAATATTCATAAAGGGATGGACCTATATCAGCTGGAGAAAATTGCTTTTTAAAAAGTTCTCCCAAATAGGAGTTAGGCTTATCTTTCGCATTTCTTTTCAAATTTGCTAATTCCAGTGCCAGACTATAAGGATTGAACATCCCCTGTTTCAATTTTTCTGCCAAAGGTGCCACAAGCCCTTCATCGATGACAGTGTCCCAGTCAGCAATATTTTCCAGATCCAATCGAAACTGCCAATCAGTGTCATTAGGAGTCGTTTCAAGCCGTTGAAAGAAGGGCTTTGCTATATAATGAGTACCATGCACTTTTGCTGAAGAAATAGTTGTCATAATGCGCAAAATGGAGTCTTTTAAAAGGCTCCATATACGGCCACCAACCAACACGATCTTTGGACGTTTGAGAAACTTATTTTCACATGCACTGTCAATAGACTGAGCGATTTCATATATCGAGGTCTCGATATCCATTGGAGCCGCGCATCGCCCGTTTATGGTGAATGTTTCTTGAATGAATTTTCTGATTTTTTCAATCAATAGAGAATCTAATTTACATAGATCACGAGTGATCTTCTCACGAGCAGTTTTTGTGATCGACCCTTTCCAATCTATTATGTCTGCTTCAATCAGTTCATAGATTTCTTTATCCTTATCAGTACATCTATAAAATGGGTAATTTGTATGAAATGAAATGGGCAACGACATCGGAAATAAAACCTGTTGTATCCGTGAAAAAAAATGATCCCTAATTAATTTTTAATTGTACAGAAAAAATATTATAAATGTAGTATATAGAAAATGTGAATAAATATCCTCTATTATATTTGGCTATTTTATTTAAACAATCCTAAGGGGAATACTCAACAATAACAGCAACATGCTGGCTATGAGTATTTAATTGATTTTATCAATCGATTATCTGATCATTAAATTATTCTTTATTGTGAAAAGATATCGGAATTTAATTATTGATTTTTTTAAAGTCAGTCACATTCACGGACGATTCATTGCATTCGTCCCAAACGACATTGAGTTAAAAAAAATAACTATGAAACAGTTATTGAAGCTAGAGATTGTATCAAGAAAATTAGTAGATGTGAACTTCCTAATAGCTTAACAAGCCGCCCCTTTGGGACTTCTATTCAAATATTCCCCACCCATAGTTTGCCCCTATCGGGCCTTCACTATGGGCTCTACACAATTAGCCCCATTCGGGGCAGAATGCACTGCAATTAGCCTATTCGGGCAAAGTCCACATAGTTTTGTAGGACAAAATTTAATCAAATCTACAAAATGGTCAGTTATTTGCCTCGCTCCCATCGATCGCATTCGCGGCTATTGGGCTTTTGCAATTACTTCATTGGGTTTTCAAATTTCTCCAGATTTGATCCTTAGGCTTACTCCTTGTATTTTGTTAACAAGAGATTATGAAACTCGTCGTAATTGGGTGAACTCTTTATAGAGTGCTTTTCTTTGGCTAGCACGTCCTGCAAACCTTTAGGGATGGGCACTTTTTGAGAAGTAATCCTTTCTACATCTTCAGCAAATTTCGCCGGATGGGCGGTTTCAAGGAATATTCCATTAATCTTATCCTGATGATTTTTCATGTAAGATTGTAAGCCCAAAAAAGCGACAGCCCCATGAGGGTCAGGAAGATATCCATACTTTGAAAATAGTTCCTGCATTGCAATCTTAGTTTGGTCATCTGTGTAGCTTATCCCTGTAACTTCAATTCCCATTTTTTTCCATTGATGGTCATAGAGATCGAGCATTCTAGCAAAGTTACTAGGGTTTCCAACATCCATCGCATTCGATAGTGTATGTTTAGAAAGGTGCGGTTCAAAAATTCCTGTATGCAAATATTTCGGCACAGTGTCATTTATATTTGTTGCCGCCATGAAATGAGCAACAGGCAGGCCTATCCTTTGAGCTAAAAGTCCAGCGGTCAAATTCCCAAAATTTCCGCATGGAACTGAAATGATCATGGGCTTGTTTTTATCTTTGAGCTGAGCGTAAGCATAAATATAGTAAAATGATTGAGGGATAAGCCTTGCGATATTGATAGAGTTCGCCGAGGTAAGGTTAACCTTCTTTCGCAAAACGTTGTCAGAAAAGGCTTGTTTGACAAGTTTTTGACAGTCATCAAAAGATCCTACCACTTCAAGGGCAGTAATATTTCCACCCATAGTTGTCAGCTGCTTTTCTTGACTCCAGCTCACCTTACCTTCAGGATATAAAATCCAGACTCGAATTCCCGGCACATTAAAAAATGCCTGGGCGATTGCGCTGCCGGTATCTCCAGAGGTTGCAACCAAAATATTTAACGTCTGATTTTTGTGCCGCATGAAATACCCCATCAATTGGGCCATGTAGCGCCCTCCAAAGTCTTTAAATGACAATGTAGGACCATGAAATAACTCCAGGGCATAAATATCTGAGGAAAGCTCTTTAAGCGGAGCCTCAAAGTTAAATGCCTTACTGACGATTTCCCTTTGCTCATTTACCGGAATAATCCCCTCGAGGAACATTTTACCGACTTCAAAAGCAATTTCTTGGAATGACAAAGACCCGATTTGATTAAAAAATGTCTCAGGCATATGCGGAATGTGGTCAGGCATGAACAATCCCCCATCCTCAGCAAGACCTTTCATCACCGCATCTTCCAGTGAAACTCTAATATTTTTATTATTGGTACTGTAAAAATGAATCATAGGATCCTTGGCCCTTTTTTATTGATTGAAGAAACATAAAGATTGCAATCCAGACCTTTTGCTCGGCAGGCACTCACCATGGCCTCTCCGACATTTTCTGCTTGGCTTTTCTTTTGTGTCAATGCAAACACTGAGGGACCTGAACCTGAAATACTGCATCCAAGTGCCCCTGCATACAATGCTGCGGATTGAATATCATAAAAACCCGGGATCAGCCTAGCTCTCACTGGTTCGACTACTACATCATTTAGAGATCTGCCAATGAGAGATGCATCCCCACTAAATAGACCAGCAATCAGACCGGCGGCATTTCCGGATTGGATGACCATTTGATTGAGAGATATTTCTTTTCTTAGAATTTGTCTAGCAGATTCCGTCCGAATTTCAATCTTTGGATGCAGCACGCTGCAATATAAATTTAAATTTATAGGAATTTCGACGATATCCAAAGGTTGATAGCTACGTACAAGAATAAATCCTCCCAATAGCGAAGGGGCAACATTATCCGCATGGGCACTACCACAGGCAATTCTTTCCGCCTCCATTGCAAATGGTATAAGCTCTTTCGAAGTAAGTGGTGATCCTAACAAGGCATTCACTGCAAAAACTGACCCTGCAGCGCTAGCGGCACTAGACCCTAACCCGCTCCCTAGAGGCATTTTTTTATGAAGTTCTAATTCGACACCATGGTCGCAATTAAGAAATTCTAAAAGCTTAAGAACGCTCACACCGGCTGTATTTTTTTTTGGATCGAGGGACAAAACTCCGCCATCTCCCGATACTTTGGCCATAGTCACACCCGGATGCTCGCTTAGCCTTGCGATGACCTCATCTCCCGGCATTTCGAGGGCGAAACCGAAAATATCAAAGCCCGAGGCTACATTGGCAACAGTGGCAGGTGCAAAGACACGTATTTCACCCTTCATTTCATCTCTCCTAGATAACCTTTTTTAGCCATTAACTCCGCATTAAGAATAGCGCAACCTGCAGCGCCTCTCACGGTATTGTGAGACAGGATGACAAATTTCCAATCAAACAGAGAGCACTCTCTAAGCCTTCCTACTGATACGGCCATCCCTTCTTCAAGATTGCGATGCAGTTTTGGCTGGGGATGCTTTTCATCATCTAAATAAATAATAGGCCGCTTAGGGGCCATTGGCAGCTTAAGCCTTTGTGGTTCACCTTCAAATTCTTGCCAAGCCGCGATGATTTGTTTTGCATCCGCCTTTTTTTTCAATTTGACGGATAAACAGGCCAAATGTCCATCCGAGACAGAGACGCGAGTGCATTGCGCACTAAAACGCATGGGGTAAGGAAGAATCTGATTTCCTTGTAATACGCCCAAGATTTTTAGAGGTTCGCTTTCAACTTTGGCTTCTTCACCGCCAATAAATGGAATAACGTTGTCCAAAATATCCATACTTGGTACTCCAGGATATCCTGCCCCTGATAGTGCTTGCATCGTCACAACATTTACAGCTTCGATTCCCCATCGGTCCAACAATGGCTTTAAGACCATTGCAATGCCGACGACAGAGCAATTGGGGTTAGTAATGAGCGCACCTTTGTTATAGCCCTGATGTTTAAGTAGCCCTAAGTGGTCGCTGTTGACCTCTGGAATGAGCAGGGGTACATCAGAAGCCATACGATGATTGCTGGAATTAGAGATCACCTTATATCCGGCAGTTGCAAAAGTACTTTCAATATTGCCTGCCACGCTAGAATCCAAGCCTGAAAATACGATGTTGCAAGGCAAGCCGGGATTGCAAGCAACAACCTTCATATTAGCAATATTCTGCTGCAGTGCTGTTGGCATTGACCACCTCATAGCCTCAGCGTAAGGTTTACCTACAGACCGGTCTGATGCAGCTAGCGCGGCAATCTCAAACCAAGGGTGATCAGAAAGCAATTCTACAAATTTTTGTCCTACCATTCCTGTTGCTCCAAGAATACCTACTGAAATCTTTTTCATGATATTTACCCTCGTTTATTAAATTATGAACTATGAACTAACCTGATTATATCTCCAAACACCTTTCCTGAAGTGACCTCAGCCCCTGCCCCTTGACCTTTGATCACCAGCGGGTTTTCCCGATAAAAATTTGAGGTAATCGCAACGATATTATCACTACCGGAAAGATGATAAAATGGATGTTCTGCACTTACCGCCTGCAAGGACACGCATCCTTTTCCATTTTCAAATTGTGCAATAAAGCGCAAAACCTTTCCTTCTCTTTGCGCAGCACTTCTTTTTGCTGCAAAATAGTTATCATAGCTTTGAAGCTTAACATAAAAATCTTCTACAGAAGTGGCTTTAAGGCACTCTTCAGGTAAAAAACTGTGCAGGTCAATATTTTCCATTTCAAGCGGATAACCGCTTTCTCTGGCCAGAATCAGAAGCTTTCGGGAAACATCCATGCCATTTAAGTCTTCGCGCGGATCGGGCTCAGTAAAGCCTTTCTTCTGGGCTTCCAT
>JACCVN010000082.1 GCA_013698165.1 Parachlamydiaceae bacterium
AATTTATTCATTAAGGAGCACGCACCATGACTGCAAAAGACATTAAATTCAAAGAAGATGCACGCCAACGCATCTTAAAAGGCGTACGCATTCTTGCCGACGCTGTCAAAGTCACACTTGGTCCCAAAGGACGCAACGTCATTATCGATAAATCTTACGGCTCTCCTCACATCACAAAAGATGGTGTCACTGTTGCTAAAGAGATCGAACTTGAAGACAGACATGAAAACATGGGCGCTCAGATGGTCAAAGAAGTGGCCAGCAAGACTGCCGATAAAGCCGGCGACGGTACAACGACAGCAACTGTGCTTGCCGAAGCAATTTATAGCGAAGGACTCCGCAATGTTGCTGCAGGCGCTAACCCTCTAGACCTTAAGCGTGGAATGGAAAAAGCCGTTAAAACAGTTATCGCAGGACTTGAAAAACGCAGCAAAAAAATCCAAAGCCAGCATGAGATCGAACAAGTCGCAACAATTTCTGCTAACGGCGACAAAGAGATCGGCGCAATCATCGCCAGCGCCATGGAACGTGTAGGTAAAGATGGTACGATCACTGTCGAAGAAGCCAAAGGCTTTGAAACGACTCTAGAAGTAGTCGAAGGCATGAATTTCGATAGAGGTTACCTTTCACCTTACTTTATCACTAATCCTGAAGGCCAAGAGTGCATTCTAGATGATGCCTACATTCTTATTCACGAGAAAAAAATCTCTGCAATCAAAGATCTGATCCCACTACTTCAAGCAACTGCTGAAGCGGGTCGCCCTTTGCTCATTATTTCTGAAGATGTTGAAGGCGAAGCGCTTGCAACTCTCGTCGTCAACCGCCTCCGCGGCAGCTTAAAAGTTTGTGCTGTTAAAGCACCGGGCTTTGGCGATCGCCGCAAAATGACTTTAGAAGACATCGCTATTCTTACAGGCGGACAACTGATCAGCGAAGACCTTGGTCAGAAGCTTGAAAACATTACCCTGAAAGAACTCGGACGCGCGAAAAAAGTTATTATCAATAAAGATGATACGACAATCGTTGAAGGCCACGGCGACAAAGCAAAGATCAGTGACCGCATCGCTCAAATTAAGCGTCAAATCACTGAAACTGATTCCGACTACGATCGCGAGAAATTGCAGGAAAGACTTGCAAAGCTTGCCGGCGGAGTAGGGAAAATCAGCGTGGGCGCAGCAACAGAGATCGAGATGAAAGAAAAGAAAGACCGTGTTGACGATGCACAGCATGCTACAGCGGCAGCGATGGTCGAAGGGATCTCTCCTGGTGGTGGTGTAGCTTATATCCGTTGCATACCAGAAGTGCTTGAAATGGCTGAAAAACTTCACGGTGATGAACAGACAGGAGCAAAAATTATTGCTAAAGTCCTGAGCGCACCGCTACGTCAGATCGTTGAGAATGCAGGTGAAGAGGGCGCAATTATTTTCCAACAGGTTCAAGCCGGCAAAGGCAACTTTGGTTATGATGCAGCCACAAGCACGTATGTTGATATGATCGAGCAAGGTATTCTTGATCCAACGAAAGTTGTACGCTGTGCACTTGAAAATGCCGCATCGATTGCCGGTTTATTGCTGACGACAGAGGCGATTGTCACAGACATTCCTTCTGACAAAAATGCAATGGCAATGCCTGCTGGCGGAATGGACTACTAAAAAGTAGGCTGCTGCGAAACGCAGCAGCCCACAATGAGAAACAAGATGGAATCATATAAAGAAATTGACAATTTAATTGACCTGGCACTTGCCGAAGATATCCGTTCGGGTGATATTACCACCTTAGCACTAATTCCGGAAAAAGCCATAATTTCTGCAAATCTGTCATTAAAGCAGGCAGGAGTCGTCGCAGGGCTCCCTTTTATTGAAAGATTTTTTCATAAAGTCGACCCTTTGATCAAAGTAGAACTTTGTTGCAAAGAGGGTGCTTTTTTAAAATCGGGTACAGTTATTGCCCTGATCACAGGTCCTGCACAAGGCATATTTACAGCGGAACGCGCAGTGCTCAACTTTCTACAGCATTGCTCAGGAGTGGCGACAACGACTGCAGCTTTTGTCAAAAAAGTGGCAGGGCTAAACTGTGCCATTATGGACACCCGTAAAACGCTGCCGGGGCTCAGAGCTATAGAAAAGTATGCTGTCAAAGTTGCAGGAGGCAAGAACCATCGCTTTGGTCTCGATGACCGGTTAGTGATCAAGAGAAACCATATTTCTTTTTTGAATGCCTCTTCCCCGCATGCTTTTAACGAAGCTTTTGAAAAAGTAAAAGCCAAAAGCGGAGACCTCCCTATCGAAATAGAAATTGACGACATCACCTTGCTGGACCGAGCGCTAAAAACAGATGTTTTTGCGATCACGCTCAGCAATATGACGCCTGAAGATATTACTAAATGCGTCCGCAAGATCCGCAAGACAAACAAGAAGGTCTACATCGAATCAGCAGGGATCATTAGCCTTGAAACAGTACGCGCCTATGCAGAAACAGGCATTGACGGAATCTCCATTGGCGATTTAACACACTCTGTGAAGGCATTGGACATCAAACTGCGCTTGATATAATTTAACATTTAAGGAGAATACTGCCATGACTGCAAAAGAAATTATTTTTGAAGAAAGAGCCCGTGAATTACTGTTAGCCGGTATTAAGAAACTAGCCAACGTGGTCGCATTTACTCTTGGTCCAAAAGGCCGAAATGTTGGAATTGAAAAAAGTTGGGGCGCTGCAACAATCACTAATGACGGTAACAGCATTGTTAAAGAGATCACGCTAAAAGATCAGTATGAAAATATGGGCGTCTCTATGGCTAAAGAAGTCGCTCAAAAAATCAAAGAAAAAAGTGGCGACGGCACAACAACAGGTATACTTCTCCTCGGCGCTCTGGCAGAAAATGGCATAAAAAATATTGCTGCCGGTGCAAGTCCTATTAGCCTTAAGCGTGGAATGGAAAAAGCTGTCGAAGCGATTATCAATGAAATTAAAAAAGTTTCTCATCCCATCAAAAACTCGCAAGAAATTCGCAATATCGCCTCTGTATCCGCATCAGGAAATCAAGAAATCGGCGATGTTATAGCTAATGCAATGGAAAAAGTGGGTCAAAATGGCGTCATCACTATTGAAGAAGCTAAAGGGATGGAAACAACAATTGAAATTGTTGAAGGGATGCAATTTGACCGCGGTTGGATCAGCCCATATTTCTGCACAAACGCCGACAAGATGAGCGTGGAAATGCAGAACCCGAAAATCCTGCTTGTCGATAGAAAGCTTAATAACATCCATGAAATTCTCCCTGTTCTACAGTCCATAGCGACATCTGGAAGCGAATTGCTCATCATCGCTGAAGACCTAGAAGGTGATCTCCTATCGACCCTGGTTGTCAACAAGCTGCGCGGCACTCTTAAAATTGCTGCTGTAAAATCTCCAGGATTCGGAGATAGACGCAAAGCGATGCTAGAAGATATCGCCATCCTGACAGGCGCAACCGTAATCTCAGAAGACACAGGAATCTCGCTAAAAGATTTACAACCGGAAACTTTAGGTTCAGCAGATAAGATTATTATCACAAAAGAAAATACTGTCATTGTTAACGGTCATGGCAAACCGGATGCTGTCAAATCACGCATCAAGCAGATCGAAAACGAAATCAATGTGAACAAGAACCAATACGAAAAAGAAAAACTTGAAGAGCGCAAAGCAAAACTCGGCGGCGGTGTAGCGATCATTAGCGTCGGCGCTGCTACAGATCCTGAACTAAAACAGAAAAAGCAAGTCTTTGAAGATAGCTTAAACTCTACTAAAGCTGCTATTGAAGAAGGGATCGTTCCTGGAGGCGGGGTTGCATTGTTGAGAGCTA
>JACCVN010000022.1 GCA_013698165.1 Parachlamydiaceae bacterium
ACACTGATGTGTAGGCGCGAAAAGAGAAACGCTAAGATTCGAAAGTAAAAAAATGTTTTATGACCCCGGATTTACCTTACAGTGTACTAGTGAATTAGGGTGAATGCATCTACACTAAAGCTTTTTAGGCGAAGAAATTCATAGAATTGAATAGGCATTCATTTAAAGCCCAAAAGCAAAAGAGAGCTCTCACTTTTGGACTCTAATTTAGAGTCGCGCGTCAAAATGATATATATACTCAACATAGCTCAATATATACATGTCACCATTAAAACTTTAGGCCTGCGGAAAAGAAGCCGCCATAAAGATTTAGGTTGCCACGATTGCCAATGTAGTTGGCATTGAAGTATGTATGCTGCTCAAAACCGACCTGTAAGGAAAGTTCTGTGCCTCTGCACAACATAAGGTTCCATCGCACACCAACGGCGGAATCAACAAAAAACTGACAGGCTTGATGTTCGCATCTGCTTTCAGATTTAAATGTTTCTCCTTGAGTAAATTCGGAAAAGTTCACTCTAGTACGATGTTCTCCAAAAAGGCATCCGGCATCAGCATTGAAAAAAATATTCAGACCATATCCAAAATCCCAACCGGTCTCAAAGCCTAACAAAGGCCCAAGGCCTTTGAATTTATCTTTATTTTTCTGGTTAGAGAGGATGCACTCTCTTATGATGTCGCAACGTGCAAAATCATCATGTTCGTTAATAAAATTATTGTGGAGCTGCTGATCGATTAATGCTCCTCTGAGACCGCCAAAAAACTTTATGTTTAAGGAGCTGCAACTGGGCAGGTAGTATGAGATCAATAGGTCGGCATAGTCAAATTTTAATCGCCATTTGGAATCATTGGAATTACAGCATTTGAGGCCTGAACCACGTCCAAAATGTGTCCACGCGCCTGAGATCTCCCAAGGGCTAGGTTCGCATATTGAGAGCCTTAAGCCTGCGGCCACACGGTAGCCAAAGTCCCAACCATTATTTTGAGTTTTGCATTGCGTACAAACGCGTCTGATCGGGAAACCATCTACGTCAATATCATCTAGTATAAGTGCAGGGCCGCAATTTGAAAGACCATCCTCTACAGCTCTTAAATACAGAAAATCACCTCTTACATAAATTGTGCCATTGGAGTAAGAAGGACCGCAATCACTTGAAACACAACAATCCATTGGTGGACAGCAATCTGCTGATACCTGTGCGAAAGCTAATAATGAAAAGGCTACAATTGCTTTTCGAATGAGATTTAAAGAGCTTATCATTTTGAGATCCTAGTTTTTCTAATGTTTATCACACACTAATTTCAATGATATTTCGTGTCAATATTTTTTTAGATTCGATATTATCAAGATAGATTAGTTGCCTTTTTCCTTGATATAGTTTTCTCAAACCTGAAGGAATATAACTAATTTATAAAATGACATTAATCTGATGCGTTTGACCATCATCGACTAGTGGAACTTCGCGGTCTACGAGTCGCTGTCCATCTAAATCAATGACACAATTATTTTTGCCTGCTTCATTCGAATTTTCGATGGAAATTTGGTACTGAGAAGTATGGTATTGGTAATTGATTTTTGCTGAAGGCCAACTTTTCGGAAGTTTGGGATTGAGGATCAGAGTATTTCCGCGAATTTGAAAACCAAAAATTTCTTCCAGCCATATGCGATACATCCATCCCATAGACCCGCTGTACCATGTCCAACCTCCGCGTCCCATTTTTCCCTCAGCGCTATAAACATCACCTGCGCCGGCGTATGGTTCAACTTTATAATGGTTGACCTCGTCAGGATTTTGCGCGTGCATGATGGGATTCATCATTTTTAAGATATCCACTGCTTTATCAATTTCACCTATACGTGCAAATGCTAAAGGTACCCATAATGATCCATGGGTGTATTGCCCACCATTTTCTCTAATACCTGGCGGATACCCCTTAATATAGCCTGGATCTAAAGGTGTGACATCAAATGCAGGGGTGAGCAACAAAACAATCTTTTCCTTTTGCTTTATAAGATGCTCATCAACAGATTTGAGGGCTATTTTTGCTCTTTCTGGATCTCCCATCCCACTAATAACAGCCCAGGACTGCGGAAGAGAATCAATTTTGTCTTCATGATTTGATGATGAACCAAGAGGTGTGCCATCATCAAAATAAGCTCTTCGATACCATTTCCCATCCCAGGAAGTCTTTTCAATAATTTGAGCTAGCTTTTTTGCCTCACTCCGCATTTTTTTGCCTTCATCATTTTCGCCATTTAGGACCAGAAGTTCTGCAAAATCATTTAGGGCCTGGGTGAGAAACCAAGCTAGCCAGACGCTTTCGCCTTTGCCTTCAATCCCTACACGGTTCATGCCGTCGTTCCAATCGCCCCCGCCAATTAATGGTAACCCATTTTCGCCGACAGTATGACCTTTCTCAATAGCTCTCCGGCAGTGTTCTAGCAATGAGGCACTTTCACTGGCAACTTCAGGAATGAAGAATATTTCATGTTGCTCCTCTGTTAAGACCGGACCTGTGATAAATGATACATTCTCTGAAAGAATGGAGACATCATTTGTCACACGAATATATTGTGCTGTCACAAAAGGAAGCCAAAGGAGATCATCTGAGATTTTTGTTCGAACCCCTCCATTAGTAGGGGGCAGCCACCAGTGCTGCACGTCTCCTTCGATAAATTGCCTCGAGGCAGCTCGTAGAATTTGCTCTCGTGCCATTTTTGGGGAAGTATATAAAAGGGCCATGACATCTTGCAATTGGTCACGAAAACCGTAGGCGCCACTCGATTGATAGAAGGCTGAGCGGCCCCAAAGTCTGCAGCTAAGGTTTTGATAAAGCAGCCATCTGTTCATAGAATAGTTAATGAACAGGTCAGGACAGTCAATTTGGATAGTTCCCAGCAGTTTGTCCCACCAGTTTTTCATTTCCACAAATGCTTTTTCTAAAGCTTCAATAGTCTTATATTGTTCGATCATCTTTTTGGCGCTGTCCATATCCATTGCATAACCTAGCATAAAGGCAACTTCCTTCTCCTGGCCAGGTTCTATCTCCACTTGAATATGGATGGCGACACAAGGGTCAAAGCCGGGGCCTGTCGCTTTAGAAAGAGATTTTCTATGTAAGGCATTAGGATTTGAAAGCTGCTTGTTTCTGCCAATAAACTCGGCTCTGTCACCTGTGTGCGAAATGATCTTTTCGCTTGAAAAAGCAAATACAAGTGCTCCACTGTATTCTGTGCAATAGCTGTTATAGGCAAAGAGGGCCTGGTTTTGATCATTCCAATTAGTAATTAGATGCATTTGAGTCTCTTCACGATCACCTCCCAATACCAATTCTGAGTAAGCGAATAGACTTAAGGTACGCTTATGGGCAGAGCTGTTTGTTAAAGTCAAACGCTGAATGCGCAAGGGTTGTCCTCCATTGTCATCTACAGGGACGTAAATGGACAACTTTTGTTCAATTCCATGGCTATTATGCTCAAAGCAAGAGTACCCTTGGCCATGCCTAATGCGATAGGCGTCCAATTCTCGTATCGGTCCGGGAGTTGCAGACCAAAAAGTTCCCAGCTGTTCGTCCCGGATATATATCGCATCGGTAATTGGGTTTAAGAGGGGGTCATTGGACCAGTTTGTCAACCTATTTGACTGGCTATTTCCATACCATGTACAGCCTAGCCCTGTTTCTGAAACGATCATTCCAAATTGAGGGTTGGCAATGACATTAATCCATGGTGCTGGTGTTTGTGTGTTTGGTCCCAGATAGATGGCATATTCTTTGCCATCGGATGTGAATCCGCCGAGGCCGTTAAAGTAGGGCAATTCCATGAACGGAAGAGGTTTGGAAATATCTTCTTCAGGTTTATTTTTGATGGAAAGTTTAGGCGCAAGGGTTGTATTCACCATTGGCGTTACCAGATGCTGTCTTAAATATCCCCGGGCAGCGACAATATGCACCCTTGCTACAGAAAGTATGAGTGTAACATCCTCGCTAGGCATTTGTTCCATGTTAAGAAGATAGATCCCCCCGGGTTTGCCAATCTCAATACCATGAGCGCCTGCGTGTGAATGTATTAAGCGGTTAATCTGTGAATAGAGCGGCTGTTCATAACTGTAGGATTCTTCATTAAGGATCACGCAGTCAACTTTAAGCCCGCGAATACGCCAAAAGGCGTGGGCCGTCAATATTTGTTTGACGAGGTCGAGTTCTTGAGCATCAGAAATTGTCACTGCTATGATTGGCAAGTCACCCGAAATGCTATAGGTCCATAAACGCGATTGACCCAGCAGATTTTTTCGCAAACGTTCTGCGGTTAAGCGCAATTGAGAATGAGGATATATAATGCGGCTTGCAAGTTTTTGAAATAATTGCGCTTCTTCCTGATCGATGCGTAAATGCCGCAATTCGAGCTGCGCATGTGTCCAGGCCACTTCAAAAGCAATTTTTGAGGATTGCAGGTCTCGATATTTTTCTATAAGTTGAATGACTGTTTCACGATTGTCTGCCATTGCAGTGACAAATGAGACTTCAATCCGTTGCCCCGGAGCTAAAGTAATTTTTCTGCGGACGCTGAAAATAGGATCAAGGACATACCCTGCCGAATTTTTTAAGTCTCCGTTCATGGCGTCAGGCGATGCCAGTGTATTTCCTCGTCCTATGAATAATGTACGGTCAGTTTCAAATTGGAAATGATTTTCCTGTTCGCTAGTTGCTGCCACATGACCAGCCCAAAGGGGCTGATCATCTTTGGAGCGCATGCGTCGGAATGCCAATACGCCTGTTAAGTGCTGTTGGGCTTCTGTTTGAATGAAGAATTTATTGAAGCATGGGTGTGAACGGTCTGCTTTATGAGGGGCCAAAGCAAGCTCTTGATAGCTGGTAATTTCTAAAGTACGAGTTTGTTTAGATAAATTGGCGAGAGTTACCAGCCTAACTTCGACATTATCTTGCGGTGATACAGTGATGTTAGTGGTTGTCTCGATTTGATTATCTCTTCTTGAGAATTCCACTTTATCAGCTTTAAAGTGTGCATTGAACTTTTCGCCCTTAGTGCCAGTCGGCTGAAAAGTCGAAGACCAAAATTTCCCTGATTCTACATCTTTAATATAGCAAAAGCTCCCCCATGCATCGCAGGTAGTGTCTGCGCGCCATCTGGTGATGTCGTTATCTCTCCATCTGCTATAACCGCCACCGGATTGTGTCACCATGATCGCATATTCGTTATTGGACAGCAGGTTGACTTTTGGTGATGCACTTTCAGTAGTTTTCATCACTCCCATGATAGGAATTGGTGAAAAGGGGATTAATCGTGTGATAGGGATTTCTTTGCGATATTCTTTTGTCATTGGGGGAGAGAGAGGAATACGTTCATAGAGAAGCGCTTCAACACCTTTGACATAGGGGTTTTTGTGAAAGCGTTCAACCATGATTGCATTATTTAAAGCGTTGTTGATCGCCAGTAGTGTCATGCCTTGATGGTGAGCCATATAAGCGTAGACAATCAAGCCTCTTTCCCCTTGGGGGCCATGCTGTCTCGTAAAGTCTATCGATTCATAAAAGCCATAGTCGTTATAGAGATTTTGCTTTTTTTGACTTAATGCATGAAAATTCTTGATGGCTTTTATAGGATCAATCGCCAAGGCTAATGCTGTAGAATAAGGGCTTATGACTAAATCCTCTTCAAGGCCACGTTTAAAGCCTAAGCCCGGAACGCCAAAGCTGCGGTATTGATATGTTTTATGCGCATCAATTTCACTGAATGCAGCTTCTGAACAGCCCCAGGGTATTCCCCTTTTATTAGCATAAGAAATTTGGCATGCCACTGCGGTTTGACAGGCACTGCCTAGCAAAGAATCTTTAGGATGCTTTGTAAATAACACGGGCATCAAATATTCGAACATCGTCCCACTCCAAGAAACGAGGGCTTCCTGACCATAAACTTTTCGATAAGGACGGCCAAGCGCCCACCAATGCTCAAGGGGAAGATCCCCTTTGGCTATGGAGACAAGGCTGGAAATGCGCGCTTCGCTAGCCAGAAGATCGTAATGAGAATTATCAGATTTAAAGTCATCAACATTATAGCCAATGGTAAATAGCCGCCTCTGAGGATTGTAAAGAAGGCCCATATCGATAGAGGAAAAACGTTGCACTTCTCCTAGTAGCAGTTGGACACGCTGAATTTGCTCTCCGGCAAACCACTGCGCTTTGTGAATAGCTTCTACAAGCCTATTTAACCACTCCTTAACATGAGAAGGCATTTCAGTTTTTTGCTGCATGGAAGCAATTAATTGTTGTACAACTTCAAAGGCCTTTCCAGATGTTAGTGTTTGTAGTGAAGGAGAAGTGCGTAAATTTCGCAAAATGTCTTTTACGATATTTTGTTCATTTACTCCGATGCCCTCGCTAAACACTAATTGTGTTCCCTCCGAAAGGATTTCCATCCATAACAAGTAGCGCTGTTTGCAAGATTCGAAATCTTTGAGCTCGCTCTGAATTTTCAAAAGCCAATATTTCTCTTCTTTTGTTAAGTCATGATGCTGCAGCAGCTGATCTATAAACTCCATGTTCGGTTTTAAGGAGGTAACTGCTTCTATAAGATTATTTGGGTTAGTCGAGAACTGCTTTTTTAAAAGTGCGAGATCTTTAAGGGGCAATCGATGGCTTACTTCTTCAAGCAATGCCTCTGATGTATCCTGAACTCCTTCCATAAATGATAAAGGGAGCACAGGATCGTCCAGAAGCTCATGGATGGCTTGTTCCAATGTCCATAAGCTGGCTAAAAAGTTGCCATTATCGACAGTTGATACGTAGCGGGGTAATAAAGGTTTGAGTGTTTGAATGTCATACCAATTTAGTAGGTGTCCTTCATAAAGTTCTAGTTTATTAAGCATCTGAAAGGAAGCTTCCAGTCGATTAATTGCCTCATCGCATGATAAATATTTTAGATCATAAGCGCTAATGACCGTTAAGAACCACAACCCAATATTCGTTGGTGATGTGCGCTGCGCTATTTCAACATTGAGTGCAGCCTGATAGTTGTCAGGAGGCATCCAATTGGATTGCGGGCCGACGAAATCATCAAAATAACGCCAGGTGCGGCGCACAATTTTACGTAAGAATAAGCGATTTTCGTGTGATAGGGTTTCTTCAAAAGCTTTTTTAAAGAGAGATTTGCTGTCGATAATAATAGCGACCAATGGTGATAATACCCAAAGCAGGCAAAATGGCAATGCATAGGGGAGTAGGGAAGGGTTTTGGTAACCTAAGAGAAAGATAACGCATAAGCTTAAAAGTGAAATTCCACATAAAAAGTATATCATCTGGGTACTTTCAGCTACTGTCGGCATCACATTGTTAACAGACCATTCTAACAATTTTTCGATGAGAGACAAATCGCCTGTAAAGTGTTCTTCCTAATGCATCCAATGAGTTTTTTACTTGATGTGGAATCAATGAAATATTTATCCCTAAGCGAACAAGAGAGTTTAGGAATTGTTTTCCACTTTCTTCAATAGCCCGCAAAGAGCCAAGATAATGGCTCAAGGCACAAGCGATTGTCGGAAATATCAGCGCAACACCGCAAAGTATTGTCCACATCGGAGCTGCTGTAGAAGTAAACCATGTTGTTAAAAGCAAACCCAATATGGCAGGAAACATTAACGCCCGGCGCAAATTATCGAACACTTTCCAACGGTTAATTACTGAAAGGGGATTAACTTCAGGCTTATTATCTACACCGCGAATAGTCGGAAAAATCCAATCCATTATTTGCCAATCCCCTCGAAACCAGCGGTGTTGTCGTTTTGTCCAAGTGAGATAATCTTTTGGAAATTGATCAAAAATTAGAATGTCAGAGGAAAATCCTGCGCCTGCGTAGGCCCCTTCTATAAGGTCGTGGCTCAACAAATGTTCTTCAGGAAATCTTCCTGAAAGGATTTTATCAAATGTATACAGATCATAAATACCTTTTCCATGATAGGTGCCTTCATGCGTAAGATCTTGATAAATATCAGAAACAGTTTGCGTATAAGGATCGATGCCTAAGTTATCAGAGAATAGTTTTGCGAATAAAGTATCTTTGTTTTGACCATAATCGGTGCATACGCTTGGTTGAATAATGGTGTATCCTCTTTCAATCGTATTATCAGGGGAGATTTTCGGAGCGTTAAGTGGATGAGAAAGGGTCTCTATTAATTCTTTGGCCTTGTCCTTTGGAAGCTGATTGTCGCTATCTAAGGTAATGACAAAGCGGATATTGTTTAATTCATCTTTGCTACCATAGCGCAAGAAATTACCGGTTTGGTCATTGCCGGTCAAAAAGCGATTCAGAGTTTCGAGTTTTCCACGTTTGCGTTCCCAGCCGATCCATGTATTTTCACTAGTGCTCCATATACGTGGGCGTAGAAATAGGAAAAATTTATTATTCCCATATTTATCTTCTAAATTCTTAAACCCTTGAAGTGCATGCTCAAATAAAGATTTATCCTCATTAACCTCTTCAGTTTTTGCGTCGGCGACATCAAAAAGCAAACCAAATTTTAAAGCGGGGTCAGGATTTGACAAATAATGGATTTCTAGCTGATTGATGATGCGATCTGTGAAGGCATTGTCTAGAAGCATTGTTGGGACAACAACAATAGTTTTATTAATTTCCGGGATGCCATTTTTATAATCCATTTTTGGAAATTGATAAGGGGGAATAATTCGAGGGATCAGAAAACTGAACAACTGGACGCCAATTTCACTCGCTGGGAATAGCGCCAGTAACATAAATACCACTGTTTTTGAAATTGTCTCTCCGCGCTCCAAGCTATAGGAAGCTAAAACTCCTTCAATTAAGGCTGTAATTAATCCTATTCCACCCAGATAGACGAGCGTTGAATGCGCGGCCATCCAGCGTCGGATCTTTTGCATCAACGTTAAATGGCAATGCACTTTAGCTTCTAACTGGGCACGTCCTTTGTCGATCAGATAATACCCGACATGTCTAGTGATCTCATCTTTACCATTCTGTCCTAATTGGATTAATGCTTCTGCAACATCTCTTTCACTGAAATTAGATCCTCTGGAGACTTCTTCGAGGGCGTGGCGATAGTTGTCGCGAGTTGCAAAATTCATGGATTGATAAATACGTGCGGGATCATGCTTCAAAATACTATCCACTGGGCTCATCTCTTCAAATATCTCACTCCAAGAGAGCTGAGACAGGGCAATGAGGCTAATAATTGCACTTGAAAATGCGACATCATCAATAGTTTTGCGGCGTTCAACTTCTTTAATAATTTCATTGCTAGGAGCGTGAAACTTTTTTTCAACCCATTGTTGCAACAGAGGCATAATGACTGGTTCATCATAGATGTGATCGAGTAATTCTTCAGCAAAATGTGGTGAAGGGTGCGGGCATTGACAGTCCAAATCCTTTAGAAATGAATCGAGACGCCCAGGTTCCGTTTTAGCTATATTCAGAATTCTATTTCCCCAAAAACGCGCTAACTCCCCTTCGTGAAGGTGCCGGTCTAGCTCTACTGCCAGCGACTGGATATGGTCTAGAAGGCTTAATTTTAACATCAATGGAAGTGCCCATAACTCTCCTGAGGTCAAATCGTCGACGGTAAGGTAGCTATTCAAAAAGGCAGTGATATTTTCACGATTCAACCGGTTGGATGTGGTATCGATGAGATCTCGGGCAATAACGTATATCCGAGGTAGATGTGCCATCGGACCGGAAGTGACTTTTGGGAGCTCCTGGTAGTATTTGAAGCTCAGTCCACGCCGGATCTCTTCAGTGCAATTTTGAAGGACATACATATTGTCAAGAAACCACTCAGCAGATAAGTCCAAACTTTGTTCAAGATGTTCCGCTTCTGCCATGTGATGACGGATATCCGCCATCGACTTTGAGTTTTTTTCCAATCTCTCTCTTAGTGGATTATTAGACGTTTTTTTATAGCTTATGTTTTTTAATTGCCTTGCCAATTTAATCGCATAGTTTTGCAAGTTCTCAGTCGAAAGAGGTTCTTGTAAAGGCTCTTCCTCCTTTATTGTGTTTTTTAGAGATTCTTTTCTAAGCAGAAATGAGATTGGATGAAATGATTCGACCTTACGAATGATATTTAATGCCTTCCGTATATCTTTTTCATGCACCTTTGCAAGGATTAATGTCTCATCGCAGACCACGCTGTTTTTGTAGCGATTATAGAGTTTGCTATTTACAAAGTAGTTGTAGAGTTGATAGGCGAGCCACGCACAAAATAATCCGGTTGTGATGAGAACAGGAAAAGTCATCAGTTTAAAATTGCCGAGAAAAAATGCACCGAACATTCCGATGAGAAGAATTGCAGTGATGCTTAGATCCCATATAGAGAGTGCGAATATGTTCCTGTGAATTTTCCCTGAAGATAAATGCTGGATTAAAAGAGAATTATGAAATCCTTCTTCCCGCAATTTTTTTAAGACTTCACGGGCTGTCTGATAGTTTTGATAAAATCCAAGAGCAATACTGCGGTGTCTTTTCATTGGCTCTTTTCCCCATATATATTTTTTTAATGTATGTAGCCTCAGTCAAACAAAAGCCAGGAAAAATAACAATGGTATACTGAGGAAACATCACAACACCAGGCAGGCAACAGCGAACAGACAACAGCAAGCACGCAAAGTGAGCATGCAACAATACGCACCCATCACCATACAACGCCACGCATCTAAACGTAACAAAACAACGAATCAACACGCAGGAACAAAGAACAGCAGACAGGATTGACAGGATCGCAAGCGGCAGGATTGGCAGGATTTTTAACTACAGTTGTATATACACTGAATTAATTTTTTACTAAACATGAATGTAACAGGATGATTTTATTGTTTTTTTAATTTAATAAAAATAAATGCCCTAATAGCCGTAGTTAATTATGAGTGAATTGTGATTCTGTCGCTAGTTGTTCTTGGAATTGTCAAGGATAATAAAGCCGCGGGATAAGCCTTTATGGTTGAGACTTTTCATTCCTGTGATGAAGGCCTTCCCACTTACCCATGCCGGTGGGTATTTGTATCGGGCGACATCCAGGATCAAGAATGAGTCGCTTTCATGATCATAAGCTGCCACGGGCGACCAATGGCCGGTACCGTCTTGTTTTAATGCTTTTCTATAATATAGAGCAATGACCGTCTGGTTAGGAT
>JACCVN010000091.1 GCA_013698165.1 Parachlamydiaceae bacterium
TGAAGCTTTATTCCATCCGGCTTTCCAATCGTGATTTAATCGTTTAATGCAGTTTGAATCCGTAGCCATCTCATCAGTAATATTTTTGGACGTTAACCATGAAAGACCTAATTTGTTAATCCTTGTAATAGTCGATGATCCTTTGCAAGCTCCTACAATCGATACAAATTTCAACATTCTTTTTAAATTGTACTCTAATATCAAATAAATCTATTACCAAACAAATTGTCTTATTATTCTAAACTAGTAAGTTAAATTTTATTTATTTTTTCGTTCACTAGGATAAATACATAAACAACATCTATTTTCTTGCAAGTGTTTTATTTTTGTTTGTTTAGTTATTTAGACTATGTTAGCATCTTCATAGTTTTTTAACAAAAGGAATAGCTTATGTTGTTTAGTGATACATATTCTCCGAATAGAAATGGATTCAATTCGAACGGTTATAACGCTTATGGACAGCTTAAGTCTGATTTCCCGAATATGCCCAATTCCTCTGTTAACCCTGATTTTCACACTGAGCCTTCCCCTGAAATTAACTACGATGCAGCTAAGCAGGGCGTTGTTAGGGTGGGCAAATTTGTTATAGAGTCAGTCCTTCATGTCCCTATGAAATTAATGCATCCTTTTAAGCTATTGGGTGAAAACATGCACGCATCATATTGGCAATGTGTTTTTTGGTAGCGAGCAAGCTATTACGACAATTTATAAATCACATGCCGAAATTCAAAAGCATAGTCCAGCCTTTTATAATATCATTATGGATAGTATCAAAAATTTACGTACCGCAATCATACCGATGGTTGAAAGCCCTTTTTGTGACCGACATGATGCTTATGCTGTTCATATTCAACATATGGACATACCCTTACTTAAAAATTATGAAAGTACGATTTGCATGGATTTGACTAGTTTAGCAAAAGACAGACGCTCCGTTCCTTCAACATGGGGACATGAATGGTTGCACGAGTTGGCTGCCCATATGAGAAGGAAAGCATTTGGAACCATTGACGCAGTCCCCCTCCCTTATATAAATCAAGAACAAGAAACAAAGTTGATTGACAGCTGGTTAAACGCTCAGGAGAAATTTTGTGAAAATAAGAAAATTATAGGTAGATTGACTGGGGCTGAAATTGGGGCTGGAAATCTAATTTTTGGTCAACCAGCTAAACATGCCTATGAATACAGTAAGTGGCAAAACGTAGTAAAGGATTTTCAGACTTCTATAAATGATTACGTAAAGCTTAAAGTCGCAATTCCTGAAGATCTGACCAAAAAGTTGGAAGCAGCTCTAGAGATGTTAGAAACTGAAAAAAGTGCATGGCATAATGAAATACCGTCTTATCTTTGGAATGGTAAAATGGAATTTTCAAGAGAGGCATTTGAGAGCGCTGCGGGTAAAGAATTGCCTGCAATTTTGGATGAGATATATGGCGCCAAAATCTTTACTGAGTCCCCTGAAGAGATAGCCAAATCTTTAGCTAAAAATTGCTCCAAATTTAAAAGCGCTTGCACCAAACTTCTTAAAGGCGCGGCAAAATGTGCAAAACCGATTGCAATGCTTCATGAAATCTATCAAGGGATTGAAAAAGAGGGAAGTGTGCCTAATGGCCTTATTAGGGCAGCAGCAAATTGGGGAATTGGGGCTTACACTTGGCCTGTAGAAGTTTTTGGCATGACCGCGACTGATGAAGAGTCCTTGAAGTGGCTTGAAGCGGAGTTAAATAAAAGGGTAGAACAATCCAGCGGGTTGAAAAAATTTGGTTATCAAATTCTCCAGGCAAATGGGTATTTAAGTGATGGTGTTCAAAGAGGGATTCGCGGCGCTGGAGATTGTGCCGAACTTTTAAGACACGCAATTGTTGATGCAGTGGTTGAAATTGTTAAAGTGAAGGGTCTAGAGGCTCCTGAGCTTTTCTCTCTTTACATGTTTGGCGATTGCGAAACACCGGGCCCATACAAATTTAATGGAATTGACAATAGGGAGAAATTACTTCAGGAGGCGATTTCATTTGCGACGGAGCCCTCTTTTTCGCTTTCTGCCAAAAAAGAGACGGCCATTAAAGCGTTTCTAAATGCACCGCGTGAAGCCTTTCTAAATTCTCCGGCAAAAAAAAACAATACTTTTACCTTAGATGACATTAAGCAGGTGAATGGAGGAAAGGAGGTGCATCCCAATGCGATTCCTCTCATTTTAGCAAGCGAGATTCCTTTAGAGGAGGGGTGCAAGCAAGCCTTTGTCAAAGAGTTAAAGGGGCATTTGCTTAACAACCCGGATGTATTATGTCAAAGTAATTGGGCCGAGATTGCTGATGTCATCCGCCTTTTAAAAGATGATTTAACGCCTGAAGAGTCAAAAGCTATTTTTCAGGCTATTGAAAGAAGCCTACCGAGTGATGAAAAAATAAATGAGTTAGTACAAGTTGCTGAAAAGATCACAGGTCAAAATAAAACCCCTCAACAAATAGAACAAGAAAGGGAAGAGCGTCAAAAGGAAATAGCAAAAAGCATCACCGTCTGTTTTAACCTTGTCAATTCTGCAGCTTTATCGATACTCGCTTATATGCAAGTGCGTGAAAAGATTCCCTGGAGAGACAGGCACACGATGAATATAGCCAACGATTTGACCTTTATATGGACCGACTGGGACTTGATATTCCATTACAGACATTTAACAATCTTGATTTACCTGACATTCGAAAATTATTAGAATTGCACGTCCGGCAAAACGCTTCTGAAAATATGAACGGATGGGCTGAGAATGCTCTAGCCTACGCTGAAGACGTAAAAGCCACACGTGAAAAAATTGCAAAATTAATAGCGCGCGGTGAAAATCTTAATGATCACGGTTTCTTAAAACAATTTACTAAAGATTTGCACCGATTACAAAAGAAGTACGATAAAAAAAATAAGCATAATCGTAGTCTTGAGGGGAAATTTGGAGTTGTCTTTTCTACTATGCAGGGCATGGGAGGAGTCATATCCTGCGCTCCACCTCTATCTGTAGCTGGAGCGGTTCTTGCTGGAGCTGGAAAACTTGGAGAAATTGGTCTGGGCTTTATCTCAAATAATTCACAAAAGCGTTATCAGAAAAGACAAACCAAGCTGAAAAACCAGTACGAACAAGTTGCAAATACCGGAGAAGTCCTCCAAAATGCAAGGAATATAAACCAAAATCAATTGTTCAATCTTTTACATCGTCAACAAGAAGAGTGGGATTTTTTACTTAATTGTGAAGGTTATCTGACTCCCTTGCAAAGAGCCAAGTTTATTGATGGTGTATTAACGGTGGATATTCCAGGAAAAATGGAACAAGCGCAAGGAGAAAAAGAAAAACTTGAAACCGAGATCGAAGACTGGGACAAGATAATTGAGACCTATGAGAACTGGGAAAAGGGAATAGTACCCAAAAATTTTAGAAAATTAGGGAAGTATCATAATTGGCATTTGACAGATAAGGGTAAAAAAGCTCTAGCGTTAAAGATTCTTGAGGCCAAGGGCAAACGCGATCTTGCTAAAACTCAATTGGATATAACTACTCAAACCCTAGAAAATCTTCAGTTTCAACAGAAGCAGTTTGACCAGGAAAAAAAGGATATTGAAGAGGATCGAAAAAAGCCAATCCACATGCAACAAACCGCAGGAACTTTGACTGTAGAACAAGCCAGAGCGGCAAGCAAGGATTATATAAACCAAATTGCTCCATTCAAAGATAGTCAGGTAATGACAGAGAGAGTGGAATATTTTGATGCGGAGATACTTGATGCTTCGCTGGATACTGCCTGTAATTATCGGCAATTAAAGGGCCTGGAGGATAGCGATCTATCCAAATATGCACCGGGACTTATCACAGCGAACGTAAATAACATGGCCCGTCTGCAAATATGTAAGAAAACGAATGACCAAGCGATTCAATCGGTTGCTACAAAGGAAGATGCTTTAAGGGAGCAACTGAAAGGCTTGTCCGGAGACGATGCGATTAAAGTAGAAGAAGAGCTCGCCTTTCAAACAAAAATCAGGCTAAACCTGCAAGAAAAAGGCGCCGCTATCGAACATGGACTTAATCTTGGCGTTCAGACTTCACACTACCTTCAAAATAGGTTGCAACAGTTGCCGCCCACAATGCGAAGCGAGATTTGTCATGCCGTACTTTCCTCATTTTCAAAATTACCCCCGGAAGAGCAGTTGAAGAGTATAAGAGAAGGTAGTTTTTCACTTGCAGGCTGGCACCAAATGGAGTGTTCGGCAGAGTGGGATCAAATCCGTATCGGTGGAGATATTACCCCCATTTATGAAAATTGCCGGCGACGTCGCGCTGAAACTGACCAGATGATAGAAAATGTACGCAATAGTGACCTTTCTGAAGATGACAAAAATGTAGAGATTGCCAAGCATGAACAAGATGCCCGCTTTCTTGACACCCACTTTGATGGAGTTGTTATTGGTACTGCCCAAAAAGAATTACGTGCAGTTTCAAAATGGTTATCAGGAGATAGGACCAACTCGCCCCTGACAGAGGGATTGGTTAGCACGCTTAGGCAGCACCTAGC
>JACCVN010000158.1 GCA_013698165.1 Parachlamydiaceae bacterium
TCTTATGGTAGTGGTATTAATACGCTAAAGAATATTAAAGCTCAGTTAGTGTTTCAGTTAATAGCGTATGAACAAAAAACTTATGAGCTAGAAAATATTAACTTCGAAATAGATACACTAAAGAGAAATAACAAAGGCGTAAACGATAAGAAATCAGAAGCTGAATTCAAACTAAACCTTAAGAAATTAGAAAATGCGCAAATGATTAAAAAAGAAGAATTAAAAAAAATAAAACCAACTGGTGAGAGTAAGCCGTTATTTAGCTCTATTAGTGATGAGTTTTCGTCTTTTAATCTTACCTCTGCTACCAAATCAGCAATTTATCTTCCATTGAATATAGGAAGAACAGTTGTCAACTACGGAAGATTAGCTGTCAACTACGGAAGAGATGTTGTCAACAACGCTAGTATATTAATGCCGAAAACAAATTCTGGTCAACCAAATGTCATTGTTCAGCCGCCAATTCAGCAACAACAAGGTGGTCGGCCGAGGGCTCAACAGCCAGCTCTAGTTAACAAGAGTATTTTGGCTGGTGTTGGAACTACAATAACGAATAACAAAAAAACTGCACTAGGAACTGCCGCTACAATAGCTACTATTGCTGGTGCAACCTATTTATATGGTCCTTCAGCTGTCATCAATGCTGCATCCACAGTTATTGGTGCTGGAATTGCTGGTGCTTCAACAGCTGTTTCTGCTTTCATTTATGCTCCACTAATGACAACAGGTATTGTAGCAACCCTTGGCGTTAGTTCGCTAACACAAACAGGAAGAAATGTTGCAAGTACGGTAGCTAATGGTGCATATAACAGTGTGCTTGGAGGCTTTAACTCTTTATGGGGTTCTCCTAAAGTTGTAATAGATCAAGAGGAAGATGAAGAACCTCAAGTTGTAGAGTTAAGTGATTCCTCTGATGATGATTCCTCTGATAGTGAAAGCGATCAAATCATTAATCTTGGCAATGGTAAACCATTCCCAAAAAATCAAGGTGAGGTTATCTAAATTTCCCTTAGTGTCATAAGTCGCACAATTTGAAATTGTATTTGAGGCATCTAGCATCTTAAAGACGCTAGATGCCTTTTTTTCTTGTAGCCTGCTGCGTCCCGTAGCAGGAGCCAGCGAAGCGTACATGCTGTCTTTGCTTATTTTTACCTGCTGCGAGACGCAGCAGGCTACATTCTACCGCTTCGCGGCTATTCTGCAACTTACGACAATATTGCCTCTCCAATTATCAAAACGACCACAAATAAATAACAATTTAATATTAAATCATTAAAATAATGATAAATAAGCCTTACCATTTTTAATTAAAAATAGTTTTTTTCCTTCGTGTAATCCTAAAATTGCAACTTTCCTCTTTTCGAAAAATACTAAATATGGTAGAATTAAATATATTTTGATAATAAAATCTTCAAAAAGTTAAGATGCTTATCAAATTTTCGATATACATAGTCCAATAATCCATAAGGGGGCTTTTGTTATGGCGGGTAAAGATGGTATTCAAAAACTAGATGATAATGTAATCACTAACGTTCAATCGCTCGAAACTGGACCAAAGTCAGATTCTGTTGAAACCTTGATCAATTTGATCCGGATGAAGCGTACTAACGATCTTAGAGTACAAAAGACCGACGAACTTAAAAAGCTGACCACAGGTCAGTCAGAAGTCTCTTTTGCCAATAACTTACGACGCATATTAACACTGGGCGCCAAGGAAGATGGCAGCTTTGTGATGACCGAAGAGCTCGAAAAAATGCTGGCTAAAGCCTTAAATAGTGAAGACGATTCTCTAACCGATCTGTTGCATGGTATTGGCGTAAGATTTGAGATTAACTTTGATCAAGACAATTTCGATACTCTCTTGGCAGCACTTGAAGCCGAAGATAACTCAGCTATGAAAGATCAACTGGCAGGCTTTGGATTTACTCGAGGTGTAAAACCTTCTGATGACCAGCTTAAAATGCTAAAGGACTTAATTAATGAAGAAGATAACACCGATCTTCGCCATTTGTTCAAAGATAGCAAATTGCTGCAAAGCAAAAAAAATTACACTAAAGCTGAAAAAGAGAACATGGTTGAGTCGATACGGCTTTTTGTAGACCAGAAACACTCTTTAAACGATATGTCCATACAAACGTTGATCCGACTCGAGTCGGAAATGGATCAGACTTATCAGTACCTTATGAGCATTATCAAATCCTTCAGTGACACATTGCGCACGGTCGCAAGAAACATTAAGGGAGGATAAGTGCAGGAAACTATTAATAGTGAATTGCTAGCCGGTTTCATAGATTTATTGCACCTAAATGCTAAAAAAGCACCTCATTCTGATAAAGAGTATGACAAGGCAGAGATCGCAGAGCTGTACCACTCAGCCTATCACTTCTATCAAAATGGGAAATACCCTGAGGCTGTTAATTTTTTTTATGCATTGACAGCTATGGATAGCATCAATGTGCATTATTGGATTGGTTATGCGGCATCGCTAAAAATGGTAAGGCAATTTCAAAAGGCATTGGATGCATATATCATTGCCGGTATGCTTAATTATCAGGATCCATTCGTCCATGCTCATGCTGCAGATTGCTGCTTTGCATTGGGACAAATTGATCGCGGGCTATTAGCTATCGATTTAGCTGAGTCTTTAGGGAGAAAAATTGAAGATAATGAAGACTTTATTTCTCAGCTTGCAGTCATTAGAGAAGCGTGGTTTAATCATAAGAATAATAGTAAGTGATTTTAAGGAGGCATTATAAATGTCTATAGTAGATTCATTGCATTCAGGTCGTACTCCAGATTGGAGAATTGATCCTCAATCAACCATTACTGAAAGAGAATTGGTTGATCTGGAAAAGAAATTTGAAGTTGAAGCAGGAAAACGCGACTTTGAAGCACGCTTTAGGGATTCAATGTCCCCTGCTGCTTCTGCCCTGCCAGCTAATACATCCGCAAGCAGAGCAGCAAAAGATAAAAAACTCTATCGCAGTGACTCGATGTCAAAAGCTCCTGCAGCTATGCCAGCGATGGGAATGGTCAATTTATTCCCTACGAGTGGAGTCCATAAAATTGCAAAACCCCAAGATGTCGCAGCACCACCGGCAAAATCGGTGCAGGCTGTACCAAACCTTGTAACAACTAAAGCGTCCGTCGAAGGTTTTGTGAATACTGTGAAGAACTTTTTCTGGAATGTCTTTGGATGGGGAAGTCCTCCAGCCGGTGATGTGACAGGAGAAACTCCCCTTACAGGCTCGCCAAAAGAACAAGTATTTTCGGAGCGTGATTTGCAAGCGATGGCTAAAGCTCTTGATCAGATGAACATCGCAATTAATCAGCTGATCACTAAATCTTCCGAACAATCGAAAGAAATGGATTCAGAAGATGGCGATAAGGAAGCTGAAATTATTCAGTTAAAGCAGATGCTCAGCGAATTGCAAATTCTTAAGAAAATTATTTCTGCCATTAAAGGTTCTGTGACTGGCAATGAGTTACAAACAATAATTGCTGCTGAGGGAATTACTAAAAACTATCAGGTCAATAAGGGTATTCAAAAAGTCCATCTTGAAAATGCCGAAAATATCGATACAAGCCTTCAAAGAGCTGAATGGATGATATTCATAAACTACGGCGCTGCCGGTGTTAGTGGTCTGGCAATTATCCTTTCTTTAGGTGCCGCAGCGGCCACTGCCGCTACTGGCGGAGCTGCTGCTCCGATCTTAGCAGGGATTATTACAACGACTAAAGTCGTTGTAGGAGTGATGGGTACTGTGGCATCCTTTACAAGTGCCGGTGCTACAACTGTAAAAATTCTTGAAGAACAGAAGGCTGGCGTAAAACAAGCTGAAAATGAAGGCTTTAATAACATTAAGCAAATGCTGCAAGAGGAGTTTAAAAACCTCACAAAAGAAGAAGAAAGACAAATTAATGCGGCTGTAAGGCATCAAAAAGAATTAATAGAATTAGCAGGAAACAAATCTCAGTTGATAAAGTCTGCGGCATACCAAATGTCCAATTGATAACAACTGAATAAATAAAAAAAAGTATTAGGAGAAAATTATGGCTGGAACAATAGAAAAATATGGAGTGAGAGATCAAGTTGTAGAACCGTGTTCTACTTGGGTGATTCGCCAACAAGAGAAACAATTAGAAGATCTTATAGGAAGACTTAACTCAGAAGCTGCTACGATTGAGCTTATTATCGCTCATCAAAGATCATTGGGTAACAATATCTTGACGATAGATAACGTCACTTCACGGAAAATCTCAAATATTGTGACTGAATTTAGCCAGATGAAGCAAGACACATTCACGTCGACAGATAAGCGTGTATGGCAATGGGCTTCAGTCTTTTTTAATGTTGTTGGCGGCTGTTGTGCAATTGGTTCAATTAAATTTGATTTCCTAAAAACTTGTTTTGAAGCAGGAAGCGGTTTTGCTAAAGGAAGTGATACTATAGCTCAGATAACTGATGCAGATCTCCAGAAAGCACATACAAGATATGACTATGAAAACCAACAAGGTAGAACTCAAAAAGATGCCCTCATGCAAAGTGAAAACCGTATGAAAGGCTCTAACGATAGTGTGACTAACATTCTCGCTAAGTACTATGAAGCTCTGTACCAACTTAGAATTGCTTTGGCAAGAATGACCTAAGCAATTTGCGGACTGTAACCGTAGCTCGG